>WRAL01000051.1 GCA_009780285.1 Treponema sp. | reverse complement strand
GGAAAAAACATCCTGGGAAGCGGCTTCGACTTCGACATAGAGATACGGCTTGGCGCCGGCGCCTTCGTCTGCGGCGAGGAAACGGCGCTTATCAAGTCCATCGAGGGCCAGCGCGGAATGCCGGTTCCCAAGCCTCCCTTCCCCGCGAACAAGGGCCTTTGGGGAATGCCCACGCTTATCAACAACGTGGAAACCCTGGCCAACATCCCCATCATCATGGTAAAGGGCGGGAAATGGATGTCCGCGATGGGCACGGAAACCTCCAAGGGAACCAATGTCTTCGCGCTTACCGGCAAGGTCAGGAACTCCGGCCTGGTCGAGGTTCCCATGGGAACGACGCTGCGCGAGATAATCTTCGAGATAGGCGGGGGGATAAAGAACGGCAAAAAGTTCAAGGGCGTCCAGACCGGCGGGCCTTCCGGCGGCATTCTTACCGAGGCCTCGCTGGACCTGCACATAGACTTCGAGACGCTGACGGAAAACGGCTCGATGATGGGCTCCGGCGGCATGATCGTCATGGACGAGGACGACTGCGTGGTGGACGTGGCGCGCTTCTACATGGATTTCTGCGTGGACGAAAGCTGCGGGAAATGCTCGCCCTGCCGAATCGGCACGATTCAGATCCTGCGCATACTCGAAAAAATCACCGACGGGAACGGCGAGGAGGCCGACCTTGACAAGCTCCAGGAGATAGGCGCGGCGATGACCAAGGCCAGCCTTTGCATGCTCGGCGGCTCGGCGGCCAACCCGGTGCTTTCCACGGTGAAAAACTTCCGCGAGGAGTACCTGGAGCATATTCGCGAGCGAAAATGCCGCGCCGGCAAGTGCAAGAACCTTTTGAGCTTCGCCATCGACCCGGTAAAATGCTCCGGCTGCGGCGTCTGCGTAAGAAAGTGCCCGGCGGACTGCATCGTCGCCGAGGAAGCCGTCGAGGGCAAGTACCCGGGCCGCGCCTTCAAAAAGCCGCCGTACTTTATAGACAAGTCCAAGTGCGTCAAGTGCGGCGAGTGCATGGCGGCCTGCAAGTTCGGCGCGATCTCGCGCCTGTAAAAGGAGGAACGGATGATAGACTTTTCGATAAACGGCATTCCGGTCAGCGCCGCCGAAGGCGAGACCCTTATGGAGGCGGCGCGCCGCGCCGGGGTTATAATTCCCTCGCTCTGCTACAACCCCGACCTTCCGGCCTGGGCCTCCTGCGGCATCTGCATCGTCCGCGTCGCCGGCAGCCCAAGGATGATCCGCGCCTGCTGCACGGCGGTGGACTCAAGCTACGCGGGCAAGAACATCATCACCCACGACGACGAGATCATAAAGACTCGGCGCGTCGTTCTGGAGCTTATCCTTTCGAACCATCCCAACGACTGCCTCCAGTGCCCGCGAAACGGCTGCTGCGAGCTTCAGACGCTGGCCTCCGATTTCGGCATTCGCGAGACTCCCTACAAGAGGATGGTGAACGAGATTCCGGTGGACGATTCCAACCCGGCGATCACCCTTTGCGCGGAAAAATGCGTGCGCTGCGGCAGGTGCGTCAAGGTCTGCCAGGACGTGCAGAACGTATGGGCGCTGGAATTCCTTGGCCGGGGCTTCCACGGCAAGATCGCCGCGGCGGCGGACATTCCCCTGGGGGAAAGCCCCTGCATAAAGTGCGGGCAGTGCGCCGCGCATTGCCCCGTGGGCGCGATCTACGAGCGCGACGACACCGCGCAGCTTTGGGACGCGCTTCACGATCCGGCGCTTCATCCGGTGGCGCAGATAGCGCCGGCGGTTCGCGTCGCCATAGCCGAGGAATTCGGCCTTGAGCCCGGCACGCTGGCCACGGGCAAGCTTTACGCGGCCCTGCGGCGGCTGGGCTTCAAGACGGTCTTCGACACCAACTTCGGCGCAGACCTTACCGTAATGGAGGAAAGCCGCGAGCTGGTGAAGCGCCTCGAGGGAAACAACGGCCCGCTTCCCTTGATCACCTCCTGCTGCCCCTCCTGGGTCGATTACCTGGAAAAATACTATCCGGACATGATCCCCAACTTTTCGACGGCCAAATCCCCCATGCAGATGGTCGGCGCGATGATCAAGACCTACTGGGCCGGGAAATCGGGCGTTGCGCCTGAAAAGGTGTACTCTGCGGCGATCATGCCCTGCACGGCGAAAAAGTGGGAGACGCGGCGCAACGACGACATGCGCAGCGCCGGCGCGTACCACGGCACGGACGCCGGCTACGACGTGGACATCGTGATCACCACGCGCGAGCTCGCGCGCATGATCAAGCAGGCCGGCATAGACTTCCTTCGGCTCGAGGACGAGCGCGCCGACAACCCGCTCGGGCCGTATTCCGGCGCCGGAACGATTTTCGGCGTGACCGGCGGCGTCATGGAAGCCGCGGTAAGGACGGCCTACAGCCTCGTCGCCGGAAAGGAGCTTTTGGGCGTGGAATTCAAGCCGGCGCGCGGCCTTGAGGGAGTGAAGGAAGCGACGATCGAATTCGAGGACGGCAGGCAGGTGAATATCGCCGTGGCGCACCAGATGGGGAACATAGCCTCCGTTCTGGACAGGCTGCGCGAGGCGAAAAAGGCCGGCCGGAAGCCGCCCTACGATTTCGTCGAGGTGATGGCCTGCCGGGGCGGCTGCATTTCCGGCGGCGGCCAGCCCTACGGCGCCGTGGACGAGATACGCAAAAAACGCGGCCAGGGCCTTTACAGCGACGACTCGAAGGCCGGCCAGAGATGCGCGCACCACAACCCGATGATCGCGCAGCTTTACAAGGACTTCCTCGGCGAGCCGAACGGCAAGCTCGCGCACAAGCTTTTGCACACGAGCTACGTGGAGCGCGAGCTTTACGTAAAGTAAGTCGCGGGACGGGGAGCATGAAAATGACGGATCGCGAGATTCTTCGAACGATCGACCACACGCTTTTGCGGCCGGAGGCCACGCTCAGGGAAATCCTCGCGCACTGCGCCGAGGCGCTTGCCTGCGGCGCGGCCTCGGCCTGCATCCCGCCGGCCTACGTGCGGCCGGCCGCCGAGGAGACAGGCCCCGCGCTGAACATCTGCACCGTCATTGGCTTTCCCCTGGGCTACGGCGCCGGGGCGACGAAGGTCATGGAAACGGAGCTTGCCCTAAGGGACGGCGCCGGCGAGATCGACATGGTGATCAACATCGGCGCCGTCAAGAGCGGCCGCTTCGACCATTGCCTCGCGGAGATACGGGCCGTGAGGGAAGCCTGCCCGGGGAAGATTCTCAAGGTGATAGTCGAAACCTGCTATCTCGATGACGAGGAGAAAAAAAGGCTCTGCGACGTCGTCGCCGAATCCGGCGCCGACTTTATCAAGACCTCCACCGGCTTTGGAAGCGCCGGGGCGACCTTGGCCGACGTGGAGCTTTTCGCCCGGCGGCTTTCCGGCTCCGGCGTGAAAATCAAGGCCGCAGGCGGCGTAAGGACGCGCGAGGATATGGAAGCCTTCATTGAGGCCGGCGCCTCGCGCATAGGGACAAGCTCGGCGCTTAGGCTGCTTTCCGGGCTGGCGCCCCGGCAGTACTAGGCGCGCCCGGCCGTGAGGCTCGCTAGGCGGCTGGCCATTGTCGGCGCCTTTGCCTTCCTGACGCTCGCGCACGCTCTGGCGATCGCGGCGGCGGTGTTTTTCTCGCGGGATCCGCTTCTCGTCGTTACGGACCTCCCTTTCGCCGCGCTTTACGGCGAAAGCCGCGTTCGCTCGGCCTCCATTTCCGCCTCGCTCTCCCTTTTCCGCCCGGTAAGGCCGCTCTTGATAGCCGACGACGCGAGCGCGGACGTTCTTGTGGCGGCGATTCGCTACGCGTCGGAAAGGCCCTTCGCGGTGATTTTTCCGCCGCGCTTTTCCGAGGCTGCCTTGCGGTTTCACGAGGAATTCCCTGAAATCCCCGTTGCGCTCATGCGCGGCTCCGTTCCCGCGGCGCAGATGCCGGCCGGCGAGGGCCTTTTCGGCGTTTACGGCACGGACAGGGAGACGGACCTTTATCGCGCCGGCCTTTTCGCCGGGGCCATGGGCCTTCGCCCGCGCGACGAGGCCGGGGAAGGGCAGGAGGATTCGCCTCCGTCGGCGCCCGAGCGCAGGACTCACGTTCTGTGGAACGAGGCCTTCGTCGGCGCGCGGGGAAGGGAGCTTTTTTACGAGGCCGTCCTAAAGGCGGATCCGGAGGCGCATGTCGCCTTTATTGGCTCGGACGGCGAGCTGCGCGACCTAAGCGGCGTCTCCTCCTTTTCGATTGCCGTGGCGGGCGCCGGCGCCATATCCTCCGCGCGGGGCGTCCCGACGATTCTGTTCGCCTGGCTGGATCCGGGGCTGACCCACGGCGACGTCTTCGCCCTGTTCGACGACTCCCCCTGGGCGCTGGCCGTTCCCGTGGCGAGGCTGATGGAGATGGGGGAGGCGGAGGGCGAGATTCCCTCCAAGCCGCTGATTATTTCGGCCAGAGTCGCCGATAATGCCGTAACGCGGGATCTCAGGCGTTTTTCAAGGCAAAATCGCGCGAAAGAATTGTTCCCGGATAATTGACACGGGCGCCAAATCGTTATAAGATTATAGTAGAGACATCGAATTCTAAGGAGATTTGAGAATGAAACACGGCATTTTTAGAGCTGTTTTCCTTGTGGGCTTGGCCTGCGCCGCTACGTTTTCGCTTTATGGCCAAAACTCGAGGCCCGCGACGATGAGCACCGTGGTGCTGGAGGCCTTTAACGGGGATAACACTCACCAATGGCACGACGGAAGGTATTTGAGAACATTCGAGTTCTCTTGGGACGTCAGGGCGAGCGCCGCGGCCACCACGGCCAGCGTCAATGGAAGCGCGATGAGCTTTCCGCGAATGACCTACGTCGAGGCATGGCCCAGCGCGCTTTTCAGCCACAACCGGGGCGGGGCGCCGCTTCAGAGCTTCGGCGTGAACGGGCGCTTCGATCGCAGGGGCAACAACTGGGTTGATATCTTCCCGGTTGGCGCGAACGGCCAGCCTTTCGAGATTCCGATGCCGGGCCGCGTGCATGGCATGGACATGTGGGTATGGGGATCGAACCTCCATTACAATCTTGAGGCCTACGTGAGGGACGCGCAGGGTACCGTTCACCGGATCCAGCTTGGCAGCCTCGCTTTCCCTGGCTGGAAGAACATGGCGGCGAGCATTCCGAGGCACATAAGCCAGGATAGCCGCGTCATTCCGGCTCACGCGCAGCTTCATTTCGTGAAGTTCCGCATTTGGACCATGCCGAACGAGCGGGTGGACAATTTCTACGTGTACTTCAACAGGTTCCAGATTCTGACCGACGTTTACGAGCCGTATTTTGACGGCGGGGATCTTGCGGATCCGGACTTCGTCGCCGATATTTGGAACAACTAAACATGAAACAGGAGAGAGAAATGAAAAGGTTTGTGGTTTTTGCGGCCGTTTTGATCGCCGCCGCCGGCTTTGCGTATGCGCAGGAGGTAGGCGCGAGCGATCCTTCCATGTCCTCCTTGGCGGGCAATCAGGCGCTCGCCGAAGTGTCGGTCGAGAGGTTCGAACTGGAAGGCTCGTGGTATTCCACGATGTCGCGGGATCAGGGC
Organism: Treponema sp.; assembly: GCA_009780285.1. Taxonomy (GTDB): domain Bacteria; phylum Spirochaetota; class Spirochaetia; order Treponematales; family Breznakiellaceae; genus WQXQ01. The sequence goes on along the minus strand of WRAL01000051.1, from coordinate 2,404 downwards.
TATACCACCGCGCGCCTGTTTCAAGGCGGGCCTGACGCCAGGCAGCCAATTCCCGGCGAGGCCGGAATGGACATCCCGGACGACTACGTCCTGGGCGTCAGGGTGGATTTCCTGCGAAGGGGCTACAACAGCTTTACCGTAAGGGCGGTAAGGCCGATACACGTGACGGGGATCACCCGTTCCGTGTCGGTTTGGGTCGCCGGACGAAACCTTAACCACGAGCTTAGGCTTTTGGTGCGGGACATGAACGGCAGGCAGCATTCCGTGCACATGGGCTACCTTAACTTTCTTGGCTGGAAGCAGCTTACCGCCGTCATTCCGCACCAGCCCATGGACGGCAGGACCGGCATAGTGCAGTGGAGCCACAGGCCCTTCCAGAGGGAAGGCCTTGAAATCGTTGGCTTCCTCATCAACACCGATCCTATGGAAGCCTACGGGTCCTACTACATCTATTTCGACGACATGAGGGCAATAACCGATCTGGCCTCCCTTGTGCGCGATCCTGACGACATGGCGGACGGCTGGTAAAAGCGTCGGCCCCGCGCAGCCCCGACGGCCCGGCCGTCGGGGTTGTCTTTTTTAAGGGCCGCGCCACGGATCCGGTTCCAGTATGCCCCGAACACCCACCATAGGCGAGCGACGCGAGACCAGCCTTCACAGGCAGCTGAAGAGCGAGTACGCCGGAGCCGGCGGCGCCACGGAAGTGGGCTTTGGCGCCGGCTTCGTGGCGGACGGGGTAAACGCGCGGGGCGAGTATTTCGAGGTTCAGATAGGCAGCTTTGGCAGGCTGCTTAAAAAAGCCAAAATGTTTGCCGCCTCCGGGCGCCTTAAAATCGTTCATCCCATAGCCGTGGCCAAGTACATCGAGGTCTTCGACGGCTCCGGCGAGCGCCTTTACCGGCGAAAAAGCTCGCGTCCCGGAAAAATCTGGGACCTTTTCAACGCTCTTGTGTACGCGGCCGAATTGCCGCTGTTTCCCGGCGTGGAGATCGAGCTTGCGCTGATCGACGTTTCCGAGACGCGCCTTCGAGACGGCAAGGGTTCCTGGCGGCGCGGCGGAGTGAGCATAGGGGACCGTTCCCTGCTTGCCCTGCGCGAGCGAATCACCCTTCAAAGCCCCTGCGACTACCTTCGCTTTGTCCCTTTCGCAAGGAGCGAGGAATTCTCCGCCTTTGATCTTGCCAAAAAAGCCGGTCTTCGAGTCCCGCTTTCAAGAAAAACCCTCTACGTGCTGTCCCGAATCGGCGTGGTGGAAAGAACCGGCAAGTCCGGCAATACGTATCTCTACGCCTTGCGATCGAGCCCTCGCTCCAAAAAATGGGGAAAACCCCTGTAGCGCCCAACGCTGCCGTGCTTCCTTAAGCCGGTAGCGGGATTTATGCCTCCCTTTTTCAAACCACTACACAAACATGTAGCTAAACCATAAAAAATTTCTTCGTACCCTCTTTTTTTTTTCTCAAGCTCTTGCGCTTGCCGATAATATAATGTATACCTGTATATATTGGGTGAGATTGGGAATAGCTGGGATATAGAGGATAATTGTGGTGAACGTAGAGCTAAGCGGCGAATATGGGGTAAAGCTTGACGACATGGGCAGGATAAGTCTGCCCCGTCAGCTTCGCGACGCGCTTGAAAATGCCGAGCTTGTCCTGCTTAGAGGAGAGCAGCCCTGCCTTTGGCTCTACACCCTGGGCGAGTGGAGGGCGCAGAAGGACAAGGCCATCAAGGCCAATCCCAGCCTCCATGTAAGAAGGCGCTTCAACGCGAAGCAGGACGTGGAGCTTGACAAGCAGGGCCGCGTTCTGGTGCCTCCAACCCTGCGCGAGTACGCCAGGCTGAGCAAGGAATGCATCGTGGTCGGCCAGGACAACTACGTGGAGCTTTGGGCGAAGGACCGCTACGACGAGTACATAGACGCCACCGGCGAGGATTTCAGGGCCGCGTGGGAGGAGCTTAACGCGCCGGAGCAGCGCTAGGGGGGGGGATTGGACATTGCGCACGTTCCCGTGCTTTTGGAGCAGACGCTCGAGCTTCTTGCTCCAAAAGAGGATGGGGAGCTTATGGTCGACGCGACCATGGGCGAGGGCGGCCATAGCCTGGCCTTTTTGTCCCGCTTTCCGAGCCTGCGAATTATCGGCGTCGACGCGGACGCCGAGGTACAGGCCGTGGCGAAAGAGCGGCTGGAGGAATTTTCCGGCCGGGTGGAATTTTACCGGGGGCGGGCGCAGGATTTTTTCGCGTCCTATCCCGCGGGCTCCGAGCGCCCGAACACGGCGCTTGCCGACCTGGGCATCAGCATGTACCACTACGCCAAAAGCGGCAGGGGTTTTAGCTTTTCGGCGGACGAGCCGCTGGATATGAGGATCGATCCGACCGTCGGCGTTTCGGCGGCGGAACTTTTGGC
>WRAL01000050.1 GCA_009780285.1 Treponema sp. | reverse complement strand
TTGTACTTAAGTTGAAGTACAAATGTACTCAGAATAGAGGACATTTGTACTCAAGGACAAATCCAGCGGAAAATATTTTTGTCATTGCGCCCTCAATGAAGCAATCCGCAGCAAATACATGCGGGGCCAATTCGCCAATGGATTGATTTGCTACGCCCTTAGCGACAAAATTAATTTTCGCGTAAAATCGTAAAAACCGCTTGCCGTCATTCGTCCTGCGCGCTATAATCTTATACGGCGGAAATCCTAGTGTTCCGGAATATTCGGTTTGCAAAATCGCAACGTTCGGTAATTCCTTGCCAGGCAAGGAATTACCTCAACCTGCATACCGTCATTTGAATATTCTGGAACACTAGGCATTGTGGGCAGGAGGCCAGTTATTGTGGAAAGGAGACGAGCGATATGCTGAAGAAACGGAAAAAAAACACGGAAAAATTAGACGAATGCATGGCGAAGGCGCTGCTTAGCCTTATGGAGGATAAGCCCTTTTCAGAAATTCACATCTGTGAACTCGCGAAAAAATCCGGCGCTTCAAGGAATTATTTTTACAAGCATTTCAGAACCAAGGAATCTGTGGCCGAGCATAGCATAAGATTACTATTCAAGGGCTATGCCTACAAAAAAACGATGCCTTACAGGGCAAGGATCGAACACTTCATGCTTTATCTATTGGATCACAAGAAGGATCTCCTTCTGCTCCACAGAGACGGGCTAAGTTATTTGCTTCTCAATCCTATCAAGGAACACTATCTATTGCGAATGGCCGAAAAAAATCTTTCGCCAGAAGAGAAATATAGGCTAATGCTGCACGCGGACGCTTTCTACGAACTTATATGCCTGTGGTTTGACTATGAAATGCGGTACAGCCCTGAGGAAATGATAGAAAAAACGCGGATAGCGAATGCCGAAGATAACGTTATCAATATTTCGGATTGCGAAGTCTGGCTTGGCTTATAAGGCGGCCGGGCAAATCCCGACCGCCCACGCGCAAAGACTAAATCTTACCTGCTAAAAGCTTTTCCGCTTCCTCCCTCGTGATCTCCCCTTGGTTGCACTGCATAATCACTTTGACATGCTTGTCGCGCAGTTTGTATTTAAGGAAGATCGGTATCGAAACAAGCGCGCCTATAGCCGGGGGAATAAGGTAGATAAACCAAAGCCTGTCCTCAAAGCCCGCAAGCTGCGCGGCGCCTTCGCCTTCCACAAAGCCTATGACGCCCAGCGCCACCGCGCCAATCGCGCCCATCACCGCGACCATGAGTTTGGAAATAAAGGTTTGCAGCGCAAAGGTGATTCCGGGCATCGCCTTGCCGGCCTTGTAAAAGCCGTATTCGGCGCAGTCCGGGGTAAAAAGAAAAAACGGCAGGAAAAACATCGAAAAGAAAACGCCGCGTAAAAGCGTAAGCGAATAAAAGACCCAAGGAATCGTGTAGCCGGCGAAAAACGAAATAACGTTCAACACCACCGTGCCAATAACGCCCACAAGCAGGATGTGGAATTTATCGAACCGTTGCGTAAGCGCCGGTAAAAGTATCGACAAGATTATCATCGGCCCGGTCATCGATAGCAGCATTACCGGCATTAGCATGGCCTCGTTGCCAAGGTTGTGCCGCGCAAGATACATGGTAAGCGTCATTCCAATGCTTGTCGCCATCGCTATAAAAAACGCGACGTAAAGGATCAAAAGGTACTTGTTTTTAGCGACGAAGGCCAGGGTATCGCGAACGCCGCTGGATTTTTCAAGCGGCGGCGGCGGGAACCGTTCCCGTATCACGTAGGAAAGCGGCACCATCGTTATAAAGCCTATGGCGCTGAGTATAAGCGCGACGGCGATCCAGCCGCCGAAAACCTCGCGCGCCGCGCCGATAACGACCATGACAAGAATGCCTGCCAGCGCGCTGGTGAAGCGGCCTATCGAAACAAGCTGGGTCCTTTCGGCAAGCCTGTCCGTTACCGTCGTTACAAGCCCCATAAGCGGCGCGTCGCTGAAGGTGTAGACGACGCTCCACAGGATGTACGCTGCGCCGGCCCACAAGATTTTCGCCGTCATCGACAGATCCGCCGGTATAACGAAAAATAAAACCGTGGTAAAGGGAACGGCAAAGGCGGCGACGCGCAGCCAGGGCCCAAATTTCCCTTTTCTGAATTTTACCTTGTCAATGATCACGCCAAAAACCGGATCCGTGGCCGCGTCGAAAATGCGCACTATCAAGGACAGCGCCGCGATCGCGAAGACGGCAATTCCAATGTCCGTAAGGAACGGAATAAAGAATGATGCAAAAAGTGAGAAAAAAATATTCTGTCCCAAAAAGTACGTGCCGTAGGTTGTTTTTTCAACCAAGTTCGTGTGCGAAACGTTAGCTTTCTTTTCCATGAAACAATTCCTCCTAAACTCAGCGGTACTTGCGCGTCCGCTCGTCGTCGATTTTTCCGCTCCAGCTAAGGCCAAAAGCGAAATCCCATACATTGCCGACGGAATCCCTGTAAGGGATCATGTCCCGGCCCAAATCCTCGCAATGTTTTTCCACGGTTTCCATGTCGGCCGGCATCTGGAAGGGCAACAGGCCGGAGGGCTCGCGCGCGCCGCTTGCGATCTCCAACAGCGCTTCCGGCGTAACGGCAAAACCCAAAAGCACGGCGGAAGCGACGGCCTCAAACTCCGAAGCCACGAAAGGATTGGCCGCGTTCACGAACACAATCACCGGCTTATCGCCCATCGTTTTTTTCGTATCAAGAACCATGTCAAGATCGCTTTCGTTGGACACGGTTCCCGTTTTGCCCTTGTACGAACGGTCGTCGTCGCCGGCAATATTGCGCTCCCTTGCGCCGGTCGCCGTGTAGGGCCGGTACTGAAGGCTCATGGGCAAATAGCCTTCTTCTTTTGTGTAGCCCTTTCCCTCAGGCGACTTGATAAAGCAAAAGGCCATGTCCGCGTCTTCCGGCTTATCGACCATGTCGAAATATTTTTCGGCAAGGGCCTTGTCCAAAGGCGCGACAGTCCGCTCCGGAAGCGGAAAGCCCAGAAAATTCGTGCTCGCCTTAAGATGCCGGCTTGGAACGTATGCCTTTGCGCGCTTCTTAAAGGGAAGCGCGCCGTCGTTCTTCAGCATCACCACGCTCTTAACCTGCGCGTCAAAGCCGGCCGCGCAAAATTCCGCGCAGCCCGCCAGCTTTTCGGTTTGCGCAGGGTCCACGTAGGGATTTTCAAAAAGCCCGGCGCGGAAAATATTTTTAAGAAGCCTGCGCGCGGAAGTCCTGAACAGTTTCAGCATAAACTCCCGGCCATGTTCCTTCGCGCCAATCTCCAGCGCCTCAAGCACAGGCTTTCTGTCGTTGTTGCCTCCGAACTGATCCACGCCGGCGAGCAAAATCTTTAAATGGCGCTCGGCCACCGAAAGGCTTTCTACCCCCCAGCATTTTCCGGAAAAGAAAAAGTCCACCGGCCCCGGATCGTGGGTGATAAGCCAGTCGGTGCAGACCACGCCGTCGTAGCCGTACTTCCCGCGCAAAAGGTCGGCGATAATATACTTGCTGTAGGAATTGCCTACGTTTTCCCCATAAACGGTGTCGTAATTCCAGGATACCGTATAGTAAGGCATCACCGCCGAAGCGCAAGCGGTGTCGCCCTCAAGCGCGAAGGCGCCCTTTATAAAGGGCGCGAGGTGCTCTTCCTGCGCATTGCCCGGAAAAACCGCGTACTTGCCGTAGCCAAAATGCGCATCCCTGCCGCCCTCTCCTGAACCTCCGCCAGGCCAGTGCTTAACCATCGCGTTCACGCTGCGGAAACCCCAGCCCGGAGCGCCGGCCGCCTTGGCAAGCGCGTGCTCGGCCGGCGAGCTTTGAAAGCCGTCGCAATAGGCGCGCGCCATGTCGCAGGCAAGCTGCACGCCGGCGCCGAAAGTCCCGGAAAATCGCCACCACCTCGGATCCGAGGCCAGATCGACCTGCGGCGAAAGCGCCGTGGTAATTCCCATCGCGCGATATTCCGCCGAAGCGATCTCGCCAAAGCGCCGCGTAATCTCCGGATCGAAGGTCGCGGCAAGCCCCAGATGATCCGGCCAGACCGAAAGATCGCCGCCGGAGCCCATGTCGAATTCCGCCGTCGCGATGGGCGTGTGCCTCGGGTCGGAACTTATGCTCACCGGAATTCCCAGGCCGGTTTTTTCGGCGAAAGCCTGCGCGTTGTTGTTCCAGCGCGCCGCCGCCACGGCGCTGTCCGCCATCGCGACAAGAACGTGCCGCAGATCGTCGTTTTTAAGAAAGGCCTTTTGCGAGCCGCTAAGGTCCCAGATATTTTCCCGCGTGTCCTCCTCGTCCTGGCCCGTGTACTTCGCCAGCGGATTGACCCGGCAAATCGCCTGGTGCGAGCTGTAAAGCATCAGCCCGGCGATCTGCTCCGGCGACATCCGCGCCGCAAGATCGGCCACGCGCTCGTCGATGGGCAGCCGCCAATCCTCGTAGCGGTCGAGCTTCCCGTCGCGGTTCAGGTCCTTAAAGGCAAGGCCGTCCACGATCAGAACGCCCCCCTCCCCCGGCGCCACTCCCAGAGTCGGTCCACCCTCATTCTCATAGAGTGTGTAACCGTCCATCTTCGTCACCTTAAACTTTTCAGCCATTTTCACTCCTCCGCCGGATAGCCGGCGCTACTCACACTGTACACCGGATTGCGCGAATGTCAAGTTTTCCGTGTTTTTCTCGAATTTTTTTTCTTGGCGGCAACAGAGGCGCGCTTCCGGCGCATAAGACGAATTGAGGCGCTGCGGATTTATTCGCAGCAGCTCGCACAAATCTCCCTCCCCCCGCTTGACAAAATATTCTTCGAACGTAAAATACATATAATGAGGATATCCCTTGAAAAACTTCAAAAGCCTGAAATACGCCGCCTCCGTTCTCTTCGACGTACTCTGGAAAAACGCGCCGGGAATGGTGGCGCTTGTCGCTTTCTGCGCGCTCGCGCAAGGAGCGCTGGGCTTTCTCGCGATATGGGTAAACGCGGCTATCTTCGAAAGCGCGGCAAGCATAGCCCTGGAGCGCCGGCCCATTTCCTCCCTGCTTCCATACCTTGCGCTCCTTGTCGCCGTTACCCTCGCGCCGCCAATCTTAGGCAGCGTTCTTGTGAACGCCTACGCGGAGCCAAAAACAACCCTGATCCTGCGCACAAAAATGATAGGAAAATTGCTGGAAAAATTAAAAAGAATGAAGTACGAGCATCTGGAAAGCCGCGAATCCATGGAAATAATCGACAAGGCCTTTAACCGAACCGTAAACGCCGGCCGACATCTTTTTCCCTATTACTTTCACGAAAACCTTTACAGCCTGGTTTTCAGCCTGGGCGCGCTTGCCCTCTTCGCCTCTGTGCGCTGGTGGCTCGTCCTTACGATTTTAATCCCCTTCGCCATCGAAAGCTGGCTCGCCTCAAGGGCCAACTACGACATTTACGGCGAAATGGAAAAATACTGGGCGCGCGACAGGGAATACAGCGCCATCGGGGAAATGCTGAGCGAAAGGGATTTTGTAAGGGAAAATCGCCTTTACCAAAATTCTCCGTTCCTAATTCACTCCTACAAAGAAAGAATGCGCGCCAGAAACAAGGACTATGAAAAATATTTTTTCGGATATTTCAAAAGACAGTTTTCCGGCGCAAGCCTTACGCGCCTAACGCAGATCGGCAACGCCTTTTTAATACTATTTTTATTTGTCAACGGGCAAGTGGGAATAGGCATGGCGATCAGCCTTACCCTCGCGCTTTTCGGAACGTTGCTCGCGCCCTTTTCCGGGCTTTCAGGCGCGATGCTCATTTGGCAATGGAGCGGGACGCAGACCTACGCCTTCGACTATTATCGGGACTTTTTCGCGCTTTCCGAAAGGGAATCAGGCGAGGCGTCAACCGAAGCGCAACAGGATTTCTCCATTGAATTCGACGACCTATGGTTTAAGTATCCAGGCTCGGAAAAAGACGCCTTAAAGGGCGTTTCGATAAAGATCCCTCAGGGCAAGCGCGCCGCGCTCGTTGGCGAAAACGGCGGGGGGAAAACGACGCTGGTAAAACTCCTCTTGGGCCTTTTTGAGCCAGACAAGGGCGAGATAAGAATAGGCGGAAAGCCCTTGCGTCTTTTTTCCCAGGCGGAAAGGGAAAAAATGTTCGGCGCGGTCTTTCAGGACTTCAACAAGTACAACATGACCCTGCGCGAAAACATCGCCATCGGCGCGCTTGAATCCCTGCGCGAGGACGAGCGCCTTGAGCGGGCCAGGGATTCGGTGCGGCTGGATCTTCCGCTCGACGCGCTTCTTGGCAAGGAATTCGAAGGCGGCGCGGATCTTTCCGGCGGGGAATGGCAGCGCCTTTGCATCGCGCGCGCCCTCGTCGGCGCAAGGCCGATCATGATCCTCGACGAGCCAAGCTCGCAATTGGATCCAATCGCCGAAAGCCGCCTTTATTCGGAATTCGCCGCCCTCAGCGCCGGCAGAACGACTCTTTTCGTAACGCACAGGCTTGGCTCTACGGCTGTAATGGATAACATCGTTGTCATAGCCAATGGCGAAGTGGCGGAATCAGGCGCGCACGAGGAACTGCTGCAATCGGGCGGCATCTACGCGAAAATGTACGCCGCGCAGAAAAAATGGTACGAAGGCAAAAATGGCAGTGAGTAACAACGTTGACAACACAAGCAAAATCGAGGAAATCGCCGCGCGGGAAAGCAAGCCGCGTCTTTCGCACCTGGTAAAATTTTGGCTTTTTGCTTTCCGCACGACAAGGTTTCTTGGCGTTTTTTATTTGTCGGCCGTGATCCTTCTTGCCGCGCTTCGCCCCGCCCTTGCCTGGGCCTGGAGCGGATACGTTTCGCGCCTTGAAGCGCTGGGCACGGGAGCTGAGCTTTTAGGCGCGGCGCTTTTGCTTTCATGCTTTTTTCTTATAAGTTTTTTGTCAAACCTAATCGAACGCTACACGGAAAGCGACAATACGATAGAATGCCTTGACATCGTTTACGCGAACAGGATGAGGGAATTTACCCAGACAAAAATGTTCGGAAAACTTGCTGAAATTCCGGTCGAGCTTTTGGAAGTGCCAAAAACCAACGACAAAATCAAGCGCCTGTTCGACGGCGTCGCCGATCCGTATTTCGGCCTTGGAAGCGCGGTAATGCGGCGCGGCTATATCCTCGCGGGAAAAGCCGTGGCCGTGGTCGCGACGGCGCTCGCGCTCTATATCGTCAACCCCTTTCTCGTGCTCATAGCCGCGCTTGCGCCAATTCCGGCCTTGATTTCCGGCTTTGTCGCTAACAACAGAAACTTCGCGCTGGAAAAGGAAACCACCGAAATAAAGCGCAAGATGGATTATTTCCAGGACTTAATGACAGGGCAAGGAGCGAAGGAGCTTTATGTCTTTGGCGGGCATGACTTTATTTTTAGTAGATGGAAAAAACTCGCCGAGGAATTTGCCGTGAAGGAAAAAAAGGCGCGGCTAAAGAATTCCTTTGCGCAACTCCTGGCGATTTTTATCACAGGCCTTGCAAACGTTTCTGGGTACATTTTCGCCATTGCGCTCATGGCGCAGGGGATGATCGGCCTTGGCGCGCTTGCCGCGGCCTTGCAGCTTACCAACGCGCTTCTGCGCGACGTTTCCATGTTTTTTTCAAACGCGGTTGAGGTCGCCGGCAAAAAAAACGAGGCCGCCCTTTACAGCGATTTTTCAAAACTTCCATCGACGGCGCAGGACGCGCCCAACGGCGCCACAATCGAAAGCGTGGAATTCAAAGGCGTTTCGTACCGGTATCCCGGAACGGATGCTTACGTCCTACAGGATGTAAACATTTCCATAAAAAAAGGCGAAAAAATCGCGCTGGTAGGCGAGAACGGCGCGGGCAAAAGCACCTTCGTAAAGCTGCTTTCCGGCCAGCTTTCCCCTTCCAAAGGAACCGTGGAGATCAACGGAAGGGCATCCGGTGGCGCGCCCCTTTCCCACTTGGGCGCCGTGTCCCAATCGCCGGCGC
>WRAL01000049.1 GCA_009780285.1 Treponema sp. | reverse complement strand
CGGATGTAATGCTCCAGCTGGCTGTGCCCGGCGCACTTGCGCTTGTAGCAGTCCACGATTTCCTGGCGCGCGTGCTTGTGTCGCTCGTCGTAGAGCAAAATCGTTTTAAGAATGCCGATGGCCGTATCGACGTCGCGCTCCTTGTAGGCGCCGTAAACGAGGGTCAAAAGATCGATGGCCTTGTCCTCGCTGATATTTTTCGCGACCCTTTTTTGAACGTGCAGGAAGTACTCGATATCGCTCGGGCAATATTCCAAAAGCTTTTCCCAAATTTCCTTTACGTTGGCGAAGCCGCCCTTGTTTATGTAGCGATGCAAAGCCTTTCTGTAGTACTCGATCGCCGCGTCGGTTTTTCCGTTTTTTTCATGATACTCGGCAAGCTGGCGCGCCGTGTCCGCGTCCTCGTAGTCGGCCTTGACAAGCCGTTCCTGGAAGGCGCGCATGGCTTCCTCGTCGTTGTCGCTCTTGCAGCACTCAATTTGCGTGCGCAGCGCGAACTTCGATTCGCCGTAATCGAGAATGCGCCCGCAAAGATACTTGACGATGGCCCATTTGTGATTGCCGGCAAGGATCGTGACAAGATTGATCATCGCCGCGTCGTCGATTATGTGATGGGAAAGGGCCACCATGCCGGAAAGGTACAGCGCGATGATGCTGTTCTTGGAATGCGCCAGGTGATCGTCGCAGATCTGCTTAAGCTCGTCGACGGCCTTTAGCCGGCGCGCTTCCTTAAGGATGGAATCGAAGTCCTTGAACTGTCCCGTCGAATAGTTGCCCAGGGTCGCGCGGGTCCATTTTTCCTCGTTAAGCATTTCCCGCAAGCCTTTAAGCAGGGCCTGCGTTTCCTCCGAAAGGCCGTCCTCCGGCAGAGTTTCCGAAGGAGGCGACGCTTCCGAAGCCGTCTCCTCGCCCATCGTCTCCTGCGGAGACGTTTCCGAAGACGACGTTTCCGCCGAAATGCCCTCAGGCTCCCGATCCGCCGCGCTTTCCATTTCAAGATCTGACATCGCTTAGCTCCTCACTGTACATACCGCTCGTAAATTTCCGGATCGGTAAATTTAATTTTAAGCAGGACCTCTTCCCTAAGGCTTGGGTCCTCCCCGTTGTCGTCGTAATGGTCGATCAGCCAAAAATAACGGTTGATCAGCCTGGGCTTTAGCGCCGCGCCTCGGCCCGGATTGCCGCGACACTCGGTCTCCATATTGTAAATCGACTGCTTCAGCCTGGTAAGCTCGGCGGGCTTAAGCGCCCTCCTGATGGAAAACACCCCCCAAAGCTTTCCGTACACCGGCATCCATTCGCGAAGCTCCTCCTCCCTAAAGCCCTTTTCCCGAAGAATCTTGTTTCGCAGGCGAAGGATCAGGTCCGATTCCATCATCTGCAGGTCTATCCGCTCAGGGCTTAAAAAAAACGCCTCGCGGAACAGCGCCTTCGCCGTCTCGTCCTCGCCCAAAAGCGCGTTCACGTCGGCAAGCTCGGCCAAGGTTTCCGCGTCCTCCCGGCGGAAGCGCGTGGCCTGCTCGACGTAGCGCAAGGCCTCCACGTAAATCCCGACCCCCTTGTAGCAGCGGCCGACGAGCAAAAGAAGGCCCGGGTCGTGATTGTTCGCCGCGCCGCCGATTATCTCGGCGAAACAGCCCAGCGCGCAGGAAAACACGAAGCGCTTGATCATATACTGGCACAGATCGTCGCGGTATGGAAGGTTGTCCAAAAACGCGTGGTACTGCCTGATCTTGGAAAGGATGAACTCGCCCCTGTCGAAGGGATCGGCTATGCCTTCCATCTGCGGAAGCCGCTCCCGCCACCAGGCGACGGAGCTAAGGAAGCACTTGACCTCCTCGTTGTCGTAGTCCGCCTCCAGCGCGTCCTCAAGCAGCGCGCTGGCCCCGTCGAGCGCCTCGGCGATCCGAAGATTTCCCTCGGCTCCGGCATCCTGTGGCTTCAGTCTGTCAAAGGCTCTTTGAATAAGCCGCGCGACCTGCTTTTCCGTGTTCATTTCCCCCAGGCTTCCCGTTCGGGGACAACGCCCCGTTTTGGGGATAATGCCCCGTATCGATTATACCATTTTCCAGCCGTTTGACAATAGCGCCGCTTTACGGCATATTCGTGGAATGGGAAAGACTTTGGTCGCGCCGTCGATTCTTGCGGCCGATTTCGCCGATTTCGGCGGCGCGCTGGCCTCCGTGGAGGCTTCCGGCGCCGACTGGATTCATTTGGACGTGATGGACTGGCATTTCGTGCCTAACCTTACCTTCGGGCCAAAGCTGGCCGAGGATCTGCGGCGCCGCAGCGCTTTTTTTTTCGACGCGCACCTGATGGTCGAGAACCCGGAGCGCGCCATCGAGGCCTTCGCGCCCTGGGCGGACGCGATAACCTTCCACGTCGAGGCCACGGAGCGCCCGCGCGAGCTTTTGCTCCGGCTCCGCGCGCTGGGAAAAAAGGCCGGCCTGAGCCTTTCCCCCGCGACCCCGGCCTCGGCGCTTGACGATTTTCTTCCATATACAGACATCGCGCTGGTGATGACCGTAAACCCCGGCTGGGGCGGCCAGGCCTTCATTCCCGAATGCCTGGAAAAAATCCGCCATCTTGAGCGTGCCCGCGCCGAGCGCGGCCTGGACTTCGTGATTTCCGTCGACGGCGGGATCAACGAGGCGACGGCAAGCGCGGCCATTGCCGCCGGCGCAGACGCGCTGGTCGCCGGCTCGGCCTTTTTTTCCGCTCAGGACAAGGCCGCCTTCGTGCGCGGGATTAAGGCGCTGGGATAAGGGGGCAAGGCGTCGCGCTAAAGCAGAGCTTCAACGCGACGCCCGCGTGCCAATGCCCGCTCTCCCTCCGTGTAACTCCGTGTCCTCCGTGGTTAATTTTTCCGGCAAAATTGATTTTCGTGCACGATTGCTTGCGCGATGGACCCGCCTCCATCCGCGCAAATACGGCTCCTTTGGCGAGAATGACGCGTATCAAGTCCTGTCGCTTCATGCGAGCTTGAGGATACGCTTGCGGTATTTTGACAGTTCGAGGCAGTCGCACAGATCGGCCAGCATCATTTCAAGCTCTTCCAAGGTTTGCCCCTGCGTCAGGTGGTCGGGGAAATCGTCGAAATAGCCGATATACCAGCCGTCTTCCTCGTAATACGTGTATGATAGCTCCATGCCTTGATTATAGCCCGCGCTTTTAGGCCCGCCAGGCCGCGCCCAGGATTAAGGCGCCGTTCCCGGAAAATCGCCGAATTTTTTTCCGATAAAACGCCCTCAAACTTGAGTGTAGGCATGAACTCAATCGTCATCCGGCTTTTTCTGTATCGTGTTTTCGTCGTGGAGCTTGAGCAGGGCCTCGGACTGCTCCAAAAGGTAATCCTGCAAGGGCTTTTCAAGCTGGCGGTATATGTCGATCAGGCGCTCCAGCTGCATGTCCGGCCTTTCGCTTTGGAACATTTCGCCGGCGCCGGTTTTCAGCCATTCCCTGCTGACGTTGAATCGCGTGGAAATAAGCTGGATGATGCGCTCGTTGACGCGCCTCACGCCGGTTTCGATCTCGCCGAAGGTGCTTTGGCTTATAAACACCCGGCTCGCGAATTCCCGCTGGGGAATGCCCACGGAGGCTCTGACCTGTTTTATCCGCTCGTTGACTCCGTCCATGCGCACCTATCTATTTCCAAGGGTTCCTTAATCTAGTACAGATTGCCCTTTTGCGCAAGCCGAAAGCCGGCAAAAACACGCGCGTTTCGCGCTTTGCATATTGACGGCTTAATCTGTATACGATATAATATAGACCTATAATAGGTCGAAGGATGGTACGCTGTGGTTGGGCGCGACGACGGAGGGCTGGACAGGCTGCGCAGGGCATACGAACAGCTTAACTCCGGGGAAAAAGAGGAAATCCTCAGGCTGGCCGAAGGGCTTCTGGACAGGCAGAAGGCCACCTCCGGCGAAAAGGCCGATTCCCCGCCCAAAACCGCCAAGGCCGAAATTGCAGCCAGCGCAAGCCCCGCAGGGGATTTTTGAAGAGCGCGCGACAGAGGGTCGCGAAGGAAAATGGAGGTAACGATGTTTTGCGCAAATTGCGGAAAGGAATTACAGGAAGCGGCGGCTTTTTGCCAGAGCTGCGGCGCGAAGGTGGGCGGCGCGGTAGGTAAAAGTGATCTGGCTAAGTTTGATGGAAAACTAGTTAGAAAAGTTGGAAATTGGAAAACGTTCGACTATCCCATCGGATACGCTCCCAAGAACAGGCTGAAAGCATTTTTACTTTGTCTCTTTTTGGGTTTTTGGGGCGTGCACCATTTTTACGTGGGAAAAAAACTGGACGGATTCTTTAGATGTGTATTGTTTTTTTTCTTCTTTCTCCTAAGTACCTTGGATTATACAGCATCTCTTCCTAGAGCTCTGGTTTTAGGCACCAGTGTAAACACAAATATACTGTTAGTTCTTGGATGCTTGGTTTTATGGGCTGTGGATATTGCCAGGATACATAACGGTACATTTACTGATAAAAATGGCTTTCCGCTTTGTTATCCAGAAGAAGAGGAATACCCAGAAGAATATGCACCCAAGAATAAGACGACAGTATTATTGCTCTGTATTTTTATGAGTTGGCTTGCCCTTCACCGTTTCTACATCGGCAGAGTCAAATCTGGGGCGGCTATGTGTATTATGGGCCTAATTACTACTGCTACATTCGTATTTCTAATTGGTTCACCTTATTATAGTCGTAACCTTATCATACTATTTATTTTTTGCTTTCCTATCTCGCTTGTATGGTGGATAATTGACCTGATAAATATTTGCTCGAATGAGTTCAAGGATAAAAAGGGCTATCCCTTGAAAAGAACCGCTACGAGAGGAGGAACCGCATGAAAAGGCTTGGATTTGGTTTTGCATTTTTTGTTACGTTTGGGATTTCGGTTTTCGCGCAGCAGGGAACGCCGATAATCGGTTACGACAGGGTTCCCTGGGGATCAACGGTGCAGGCCGTAACTCAGGCATATCCTGGGTTACAGGAAGTGCCGTCGGAAGAAGCTTCTGTCGGGGTCAGGGAATTTACCCAGACCAACGTAGGCGGCGGCATAGCGAGCCGTAAATTTTATTTCTACGAAAATAAACTGTATCGTGTTTTCGTGGGCTATGATGACGTGAATGCAGACACAGTTAGAGCGATCCTGGACAGACTCGTATCGATTTATGGACGTTTTAACAGCAGTGATGGCCCAACAAATTCGTCGCAAGGCGGAATTATGAATAGCAGGACTCAGTTTGTCAGGTTCTTTAATGAAAACATGACAATTGTTGTAAATGTTGTGGATCTGTACAACCAGTTTAACTTCCATGTAGGAGCAGGCGTGGGCATTGTCTATTATGACGAGACAATCCAGGATCGTATTGGCGCAGCCTTAAGGCAACAAAGGGCCGACAGAATACAGCTATAAACCCACCCAGGCAAGCCTTGCGGCATCGAAGGTTTTACGGCATTATAGGGTGATGGCAAAAAATTCCAAGGGGGGAATTGCATGAACAAAAAAGCGGCTTGCTTCGCGGCGCTTTTGGTTGGCATTACGGCGGCTTCCTACGCGCAGGAAAACTTAAGCAAACTGATCGAGGGCCTGCTTTTCGGGAGCGCGACGCGGGGCGTTTTCCAGGCCGGCGAACAAATCGACATTCCGCTTGGGCTTTTGCGGGTTATTGACTTTGATGCAAGCCAAAATCGCTACCTCGTTGAAATCGCGGACAACCAAGCCTCTGTATTGGCGCCGTTCTACATAGTGTCCGCAAGACGGCTTAACCTAATGAACCTGCATCTGCCCAATGTAATTTTTGAGGACCTTGCCATTGAGTTTATCGGCTACGGCGATTATCTGCAAAACAGGGCGCCAAGGGAAACGTATACTTTCAGGCTTGTTAAATAGGAAGGCCATAAGCCGGCTCGACGCGCCGCATCGAAAAGCTCGGCGATTACTGCTTTGAGATTGCCGCGGCGATGAAGGCATCAAAGCTCGCGGGCTTGAAGGCAAGGGGAAACGCCGGACGGCGTTTCCCCTCTTGCTTACGGCGTTATCGCCGGCCTTGTGTCGCCTGTGCTGTACACAATGCCGAAGGTGCCGGCGATGGAAGTTTGAGTCCCCCGAACCCTTACCCAAACCGCGCCGTCGGAAGTCGGCGTGAAGGTAATCGGGGTGTAAAAACCCCAGGTTCGCCCGACTGCAATTTCGCTGCCGTCCTCGTGCCAGGCGTCTATCGCCGCCTCAAGGCTTTGGCTGCCGTAGACGCGGTACTCGGTGCCGGCGACGACGGGGAACGAGTACCAAATTTCCCTAACCGTGGCGGTAATCTCGCCGTCCGTCCATTGGTTTTCCGCAAGGACAATGGCATCAGAAGGAAAGTCGGGGGCAGGAAGCGCCGGCCTTGCGCTGCCCATGCCGTACACAATGCCGAAGGTGCCAGTGAAGGAAGCATAATTCCCCCGTGCCCTTACGTAAACCGTGCTGGAGGAAGCCGGCGTGAAGGTAATCGGTCTGTTCAAATCACTGGTCCCCCCTTCAATTTCGCTGCCATCCTCGTACCAAGCGCCTACCGCCCCAATAAGGCTTTTGCTGCCGTTGCCTCGATACCCGCCATTCCACCAGACGCGGTACTCGGCGCCGGCGACGACGGGGAACGAGTACCAAAGTTCCCCAGCCGTGGCGGTAATCTCGCCGTCCGTCCATTGGTTTTCCGCAAGGACAATGGCATCAGAAGGAAAGTCGGGGGCAGGAAGCGTCGGCCTTGCACTGCCCGTGCTGTATGTCATGGCAAAGGTGCCGGTGTTGGAAGCGCTGCTGCCCCGAACCCTTACGTAAACCGTGCCAGTTGAAGTCGGCGTGAAGGTAATAGGGTTGTTAAAACCATAGGTCCTCCCGATCGCTATTTCGCCGCCGTCTTCGCTCCAGGCGTCTGCCGCCGCCTCAAGGCTTTTGCTGCGGTCGCCTCCATACTGGTCATTCCACCAAATGCGGTAGGTTTTTCCTTGCTCGACATCGAAGGCGTACCAGAGTTCCCTAGCCGTGGCGGCAATCTCGCCGTCCGTCCATTGGTTTTCAGTGAGGGCACTGGCATCATCGAAAGGCAAGTCAACTGGTAACGCCGGCCTTACGTTGCCCGCGCTGTATACAATGCCGAAGGTGCCGGCCGAACGACTACCGTTCACTCTGATCCAAATCCTGCCGGCCGAATCCGGTTTGATTACACGCGGACCCTGCCATAAATTGCCGGCTCCGAGAAAAACTTCGCTTCCGTCCGTATTGTAGGCGGACAGCATTACGGCCAAAGTTTTCGAGCCATCGCCGCCACTGGAGGCGTTCGTCCAGATGCGGTATTCCGTGTCGGCGGCGGCATCGAACGAGTACCACGCCTCGCCGCCGACCGCGGCAATCGAGCCGTCCGCCCACGCGTTTTCCGCGAGATGCGTGGCGCTTGCGGGCATGACGACGGGCACGGGGGGTCTTTTATTTTCGGTGCCGTAGACGAGGCTAAAGGTTCCCGTGTAGTTCTCCAGCGCTCTTACCCTCACGGTAACCGTTCCGTTTGTTTCCGGAGTGAACGATTCAGGAGAAGCCCATTCGCCCCAATACTCGTCAAATATCACGCTTCCGTCGGCGTAAAAGGCGCTAAGGACTCCTCTCAAAGTTTTGGCGCCGTCTCCGTAACCTGGCCCCCTGCCTTGGTTTATCCAAATGTAGTAAGTAACGCCTGCGATGCCGGCAATCGTGAACTCGGCCGTTCCTTCCGCTACAGCGATATTGCCGTTTGCCCACTGGTTCTCGACAAGCCGCTCGCCCGGTTTCCCGCCATTACCGCCCGTAGGGTTTGGGCAACTCAAAAGCCCAAGCGTCATGGCGGCGATAGCCGCGAAAAATACTTTTTTCATCCTTTTTTCCTTGGAACAAAATTGATCGACGGGCGACACGGCCCGCGTTTAGCGAAAGGTTTGGAAGGGAAGCGCGCGTAGCTGTAAGGCAGGTGTTTAGAAACTGTCAGCGACACCAGGCATGAGGAAATGCGGGAAATTACCGGAGCGAATTTATCTGTGTGTGTGTGTGTGTGTGTGTGTGTGTGTGTGTGTGTGTGTGTGTGTGTGTGTGTGT
>WRAL01000048.1 GCA_009780285.1 Treponema sp. | reverse complement strand
GACATCACCGAGGGCGCGCCGGGGGACATCGTGGCGCTGTTCGGCATCGACTGCGCCTCCGGCGATACTTTCTGCGGCGGCGGGCTTAACTACGCGATGACCTCGATGTACGTCCCGGAGCCGGTCATATCGCTGGCGCTTACCCCCAAGGACAAAAAAAGCTCCGACCAGATGTCCAAGGCGCTGGGGCGCTTCACCAAGGAGGATCCGACCTTCCGCGCCTTCGTGGACCCGGAATCCAACGAGACCATCATTCGGGGCATGGGCGAGCTTCACCTGGACGTGTACATCGAAAGGATGCGCCGCGAGTACAAGTGCGAGGTGGACACCGGCGCGCCGCAGGTGGCCTTCCGCGAGGCGATCACGCAGAGGGCGGACTTTACCTACACGCACAAGAAGCAGACCGGCGGCTCCGGCCAGTTCGCCAAGGTTTCCGGCTACATCGAGCCCTTCGCCGATGGCGACTACGACTTCCTCAACATGGTCAAGGGCGGCTCTATCCCGACCGAGTACATCCCCAGCTGCGACAAGGGCTTTCGCGAGGCGGCGCGGCGCGGATCGCTGATCGGCTTTCCCATCGTAAACATTCGCTGCGCCGTGGACGACGGCCAGTCCCACGCGGTGGACTCCTCGGACATAGCTTTCCAGCAGGCGGCCATCGGCGCGTTCCGCGAGGCATATTCCAAGGCCAAGCCCTGCATCCTGGAGCCGATAATGAAGGTGGCCGTGGAAGGGCCAAGCGAATTCCAGGGCGGAATTTTCGGCTCGATCAACCAGAAGCGCGGCATAATCGTCTCGTCCACCGAGGACGGCGCTTTCTCGCGCGTGGAGGCGGAGGTGCCCCTGAGCGAGATGTTCGGCTACTCGACGCTGCTGCGCTCGATAACGCAGGGCAAGGCCGAGTTCACGATGGAGTTCGAAAAGTACGGCCGGGTTCCCCAGAGCGTCTCCGACGCGCTGATGAAGGAATACGAGGAACGGCGCAGGCGCGAGCAGAAGTAATGGAAGCTCCCGTTAAACCCAATGAGGGTTTAACGGGAGCTTCTTAACCGCTTCTGCGCAGCGCCAGCGAGCAGAAGCATCGAACCGCTGAATTTCTTATCTTATCAGCGGTTCCCAAGGAGAAACGGCATGATTAAGGAAGAATTGATACGGCGCAGCCCCATACGGCTGTTCGAGAAGTCCATCCGGGGGGGGCTGCGCCCCGGCGAGATGGGGATCGTCGCCTCGCAGCGCGGCGTGGGAAAGACCTCGGTCCTCGTGCAGATCGCGCTGGACAGGCTTTTGCAGGGCGGGAAGGTGATACACGTCTCCTTCGCGCAGGCCAGCCAGAAGGTTTTCGGCTGGTACCAGGACATTTTCGAGGAATTCGCCGGCGGGCAGAACCTCGTCGGCAAGGAAGGCGTGAAGGACGACATCATGAAAAACCGCGTCCTCATGAACTTCAACCAAAGCGGGATGACGCTGGACACGATCGCCAAAAGCCTCGGCGCGCTGATACGGGACGGAGGCTTCTCCGCCGACGCGCTTATCGTCGACGGCTTCGACTTTTCCCTGGCCAGCCGCGACTACGTCCAGCGGCTCAAAGCCTTCGCCGCCGAGACCGGGCTTTCGATCTGGTGCAACTGCACGGTAAACGGCGGCGCCGATGGCGCCGAGGCTCCCCGTTACGACGAGGAGCGGATGCCTGTCGCGGTGAAGGGCTTCGCCGACCTTATCGACGTGGCCGTCGTTCTGGAGCCGGCCTCCGACTGCGTGGAGCTTTCCGTTTCCAAGGCGCGCGGCGAGCCCGTCGCCGCCCTTCCGACGGCGCGCCTCGATCCGCGCACTTTGCTGATTCTGGAAAGCTAGTGTTCCGGAATATTCAAATGACGGTATGCAGGTTGAGGTAATTCCTTCCCGGAAGGAATTACTGAACGTTTCGATTTCGCAAACCGAATATTCCGGAACACTCGTGAATAGGGCGGGGCCAATTTGCCACAGCGGATTGGCCCGCCTCCCGGCGACACTCGCCAAAACTTGACCCTTGCCGCCTTCCCGCGCTAGCATCCACGCATGAGCGAAACCAAAACGGAAAAAACCCGAAGCCGCGCGATCCCGCGCCTGGCTCTTGCCGCCCTGTTCGCCGCGCTTGCCGCCGCCGGCGCCTTCATTTCCATACCTTTAGGGCCGGTTCCCATCGTGCTGCAGAACATGTTCGCCCTGCTTGCCGGCCTTGTTTTGGGGCCTGTTCTGGGGGCCGCGTCCATGGCGCTCTTTGTCTCCGCCGGCGCGATAGGCGCGCCGGTCTTTTCAGGCGGCTCAGGCGGAATAGGCGTTCTTTTGGGGCCCACCGGCGGCTACCTTGTCGGCTATATCCTTTGCGCCTTTGTTTCCGGCCTGATAGCCGGCGCCCCCAAGCCCGGGGAAAAAACGCGCAGGCTGCGAATCGCGATCGCCGCGGCGGCCGGAATGCTGGCCGTGTACCCGACCGGCCTTTTATGGCTGGCGCGCGTTCTGGAGCTAGAGGGAGCGGGAAGGGCGCTGGCCATTGGCTTTCTTCCCTACGCGCCCGGCGACGCGATCAAGGCGACGCTCGCCGCGCTTGCGGCCGGGCGCCTCAGGCGCGCGGCGTCGGCGGCGCTTTCAAGGTAGCGCGCGGGAATGCGGCCGGCCCTTTTTTCAGCAAAAAACATCGTCAAAAATTTTCCCGGCGCGCCGGAGCCTGCGCTAAATGGCGCGAGCCTTGATATTATCGAAGGCGAGTGCCTGGTTATTTCCGGCGCGAACGGATCGGGAAAAACATTGTTAATGAAAATAATTTCCGGCCTTGCGCCGCCGGACAAAGGGGAGGCGCTTTTTATGGGCCGGCCCATGCTGGACGCGAAGGGCAGGATTTTTCCCGCCGTCGAAAAACAAATCCGGCGCGAGCTGGGCATCGTTTTTCAGGACGCGGACGCGCAGATTGTGGGCCAGACCGTCGCCGAGGACGCGGCCTTTGGGCCTGAATGCCTGGGCTACGGCGAAAGCGAGGCGGCCGAGCGAGCGAGAGCCGCGCTTGCCGCCCTTGGCATGGAAAAAATGGGCGAGCGCGATCCAAGGCGGCTTTCCGGCGGGGAAAAGCGCCGCCTTGCCGTCGCCGGCGCCGTCGCTTCCGGCTGCCGCGCGCTTATACTCGACGAGCCTTTCGCCAACCTCGATTGGCCCGGCGTTAAAAGCGTAATCGAAATGATCGGCGCGCTTAAAAGCGAGGGAAAAACCCTGGCGATTCTTACCCACGAGCTTGAAAAAATCATTCACATCGCCGACAGGCTCGCCATACTGTATAAAGGGCGCGTATGCTCAGAGGGCGCGCCGCGCGATGTTCTGGACGCGCTAAGGCCGGAATGGGGCGTGCGCGATCCAAGGCGGCCCTGGGACTTCGCCGCGGGGGAATTATGCGCGCAAGGATGACGGGCGACACGCCTTTCGCCTTTAGGCCGGGCCGCTGCATCATACGGCGCGCGCCGGCTTTGTTAAAGCTTCTTGCGCTGCTTTGCCTTTCCGCGCTGGCATTTTCAGGCGCGCGAGGGCTTGCGCTTTGCGCTTTTTTTCTTGTCCTTTTCTGCGCCCTCGCGCGCGTGAATCCTTTAAGCCTTTTGCGAGGATCGGCGCCGCTTATGATTTTCGCAGCCTTTGCGCTCATTTCAGGAGCGATAAATTTTGACGGGCCGAAAATAAGCGCCGAAGGGCTTTTAAAAGGCGCGCTCGCGGCCCTGCGTATTTTCACGATCTTTTCGCTTGCGGGATTTTTCTTCGCCGTTACCTCCCTGCGCGATCTGCGCAAATCGATTTCCACAATCGAAAATAAAATTATCAAAATTTTTTTTCCTAAACGAAAGGAGCGCGGCGTTTTGTTTTTCAGCCTTGGCCTTAGCTTGATGCTGGGCTTTATTCCGCGCTTTTTCGAGGCCTGGGAAACGGCGGAGCTTTCATGCCGCGCGCGATCCTGCCGCAAGGGATTGCGCAGGCTAAAAATTATCGTTCCGCTTGTTACCGAAATAATGATAGAAAAAGCAGCGCTTACGGCGCTCGCGCTGGAAGCGCGCGGGCTTGAGGCGCTCGCGCTGAAAGCGCGCGGGCTGAAAGCCCGAAGGCTTAGGCTTTCGCCCTCGCGCAAGGGCCGCCCGTGAAAGATCCCGACCTTAGCGCCCGCGTCCAGGCCACCGGCCTTCCCCTGGTCGCGCGCCTCGACGAAATCGCCGGCGCGCTCGAGGAAAGCCGCGTCATAGTCCTGCGCGCCGATCCCGGCACCGGAAAGTCGACGCTGGCGCCCATAGCCTTTATGGACTCCCTCGGCGGAAAAATTTTTGTTCTGGAGCCTCGGCGAGCGGCGGCGCAGGGCATCGCGGCGCGCATCGCGCGGATTTTGGGCGAAAGGGCAGGGGAGCGCGCCGGCTATTCCGTGCGCCTAAAGCGCGAGGTTTCCGCCGCCACGCGCATCGAGGTCGTTACCGATGGGATCATGCTCAGGCGCCTTCAGGAAAGCCCGGCTATGCTGGACGAGGAAGGCTGCGCCGTGGTTTTCGACGAATTCCACGAGCGCTCGGCGCGGGCGGACCTTGCGCTTGCCTTAGTCATGGACCTTCTTCGCATGGGCGCGAAGGCGCGCGTGGCGATTATGTCGGCGACCATGGACGCGGAAAAAATCGCCGCCGCCTTTAACGCGCGCATGATCGACTGCCCGGGAAAGATTTACCCCCTCGAAATTTCCCATCATCCTCTTCCCGGAAAGGGATGGCTTGGCGCGGAATGCGCGGCGGCGCTGGCCAATATACTTTTTGACGAGTTTTCGAAAAAAGACGCAAACGCAAGCGCCGGCGATATTCTGGCCTTTCTTCCGGGCAAGGGAGAGATCGCCGCCTGTCAAAATCATTTGCTGGAATTGGGCCTTGATAAAAGCTTTGACGTTCTTGCGCTTCACGGCGGCCTTTCCCTGGAACAGCAGCGCGGGATTATCGCCGGGCGCGAGCAGGGATTGCGAAGGGTCATTCTTTCCACCAACGTCGCGGAAACAAGCCTTACGATTCCCGGCGTCGAACTGGTCGTCGATTCGGGCTATGCGCGGATACTGCGCCTTCATCCTCCAAGCGGAATGAACAGGCTTTCCCTCGAGCGCGCAAGCCAGGCGAGCGCGGCGCAGCGGGCCGGAAGGGCGGCGCGCTTGGGGCCGGGAAGATGCGTAAGGCTGTGGGCGGCCGGAAATCCCGGGCCTGCGGAGGCGGCGCCTGAGATTCGCAGGTCGGACATCGCGTGGGCGGCGCTCGAATGCCTGTTGTGGGGAGCGCGCAGGCCCAGCGATCTTTTCTGGCCCGAGGCGCCGACTGACGCGGCCTGGGAAAACGCCGTCGAGCTTTTGCGCGATCTCGGCGCCGCGCAGGGAACGCCGCCGGAGGCGACGCAAACAGGAAGGGACATGGCGCGCCTGGGGCTTGAGCCAAGGCTCGCGCGCCTTTGCATCGCCGGGCGCGAGCTTGGCGCGCCGGAGCTTGCCTGCGCCGCCGCCGCGCTTCTCAGCGAAAGGGATACGTCCGCGCGCGGGCGGCAGCGGGACTTTGCGGACCTGCTGCGCGATGCCGGCCCGGGCCTTTTGCGCGCGGCGCAGGCCAGGGAAAGCGCTCTCGATCTCCTGCGACGCATGGGATTGCCCGGCAACACTGTTTGGAAAGAGCGCGACCTTGCGCTCCTTGGCGCGATGCTCGCGCGGGCCTTTCCCGACAGGCTGGGAAAAAGGGATCCGATCGAGGCGGTGTTTCGCTTTCCTTCGGGAAGGGAGGCCAGGGCGCCGGAGGATTTCTCGCGCGCCGATTGGCTTTGCGCCCTTGAGGTCGATCCTGGCGAGCGCCTGGGGCGAATAGCGCTTGCGCTTGCGTTAGACGAGGAAGCGGCGCTGGGCGCGATTGCGAATAAAATTCATATTGAAACGAGCGCGCAATGGGAAGGGCTTGCGCCGCGCCTTGTCGAAACGAAAAAGGCCGGGCGAATAATTCTTTCCAGTGTGGGTAAGCCCTGCAGGCGCGCGGCCATCGCGCCTCTTTTGCCGGCCATGCTCAGGGAGCGCGGCATAGCGACGCTGTTCAAGGACGCTCAGGCGGCAGAGCGGCTTCTTGCGCGCGCGAGGTTTTACGAAAGCCGCTCGACCGACGTCGCGTCGTTCCGGCGCGACACGCGCTGGAGCGATGCGACCCTTATCGAAGAGGCCGAGTTTTGGCTTGGGCCTTTTGTCTGGGGCGGCGCGGAGTCCGGCAAGGGGGACATAATCGACGCGCGCGGCCTTCGCGACGCAATCGCCGCGCGCATAGGCTACGACGAGATGCGCCTGCTCGACTCGCGCGTTCCCGATTCCTTCGCGCTTCCCTCCGGCCGTTCGCGCTTTTTCGACTATTCAAGCGGCGAGCCGGTCGCGCGCCTTCGATTGCAGGACGCCTTCGACGCGGCTATCCCCCGCACGATAATGGGCGCGCAGGTTGTGTTTCATCTTTTATCGCCTGCGGACAGGCCGGTTCAGATTACGCGCGATCTCGACGGCTTTTGGAAAGGGTCTTACAAAGAAGCGCGCAAGGAAATGAAGGCTCGCTATCCCAAGCATCGCTGGCCGGAAAGGCCGGGGGGGTAGGGCGCTATTGCCTCTTGTCCCGCGCATTGCGGCTGCGAGACGGTGGATACTCCTATGGACTTTTTCCCCCTTCGCCGTTATACTGCGGTCATGAGCGAAGGCGCGGAAATTATGGTAAAGCGGGTGTCGAAAAGATACGGCAGGGTTTTGGCCTGCGACGACGTTTCGCTTTTGGCAATGCCCGGGGAAATGACGGTTCTTCTGGGGCCGAACGGCGCGGGGAAGTCCACGCTGATTAAGTCGATTTGCGCGCTGCTGCGCTTCGAGGGAGTGATTACGATTGGCGGACATGACAATCGCTCGATCGAGGCGAAGCGGCTTTTGGGCTACGTGCCGGAAACGCCGGCGGTGTACCCCATGCTTACTGTTTGGGAGCATCTGGAGTTTATCGCGAAGGCTTACTCCCTGCGCGACTGGAAGGATCCGGCGCGGGATCTTATTTCGCGCTTCGACCTGGACGACAAGCGGGACAAGCTGGGCCGGGATCTGAGCAAGGGAATGCAGCAAAAGGTCTGCGTTTGCTGCGCGCTTCTTCCGCGTCCGGGCGCGGTGATCATGGACGAGCCGCTGGTGGGCCTGGATCCGCACGGGATTCGCGAGCTTAAGATCGTAACGACGGAACTTAAGCGCAGCGGCTGCGCGCTTCTTGTCAGCACGCACATCATCGACAGCGTGGAGGATGACTGGGACGTTACCTGCGTGATGAAGGGCGGGCGTATCGTCGCGGCTTGCAGGCGCTCGGAAATGCCGGAAGGCCGGACGCTCGAGGACGTTTATTTTTCGACGGTCGAGTCCGAGGAGGGCCTTTGAGCGCGCTCGTTTTTCTGGCCCTGCGAAGCGCGCGCAACTCCTTGCGCGATCTTTTCCGCAAGCCGGGCAAGCTCGCGCTTTACGCCTTCGTCCTGATCATGCTTGCGTTCAATGCGGTCTCCGCGAGCGGAAGATCCGGATCGGGAGATCCCTGGCCGATTTCCGTTCTGATAGCGTGCGTTTTCGCGCTAATGGCTTTGATGGTTTTTTCCACGGTGACGAAGGGCCTGTCCGGGAGCGGGGAGCTTTTCGGGATGAGCGACGCCTGCCTGCTTTTCGTTTCCCCGGTGAACGCCCGCCTTACGCTTGTTTACGGGATTCTCCGCGCGGCGAAAGCATCGGTTCTCGGATTTTTTTTCCTATTATTTTATGCAGGCATTTTTTCTAATTTCGGCGTCAGCTACGGCGGCGTTCTGCTCGCCGCTCTTGGCGTCATGCTCGGCTCGACCGCTCTGATGGTGGCCTCGTCGGCGATTTTTTCCGCCGTCAACGGGAGGCCCCGGCGCAAAAACGCGGCGCGGCTCGTCGCCTTGGCGGCCTTCGTCCCGTACCTGGCTCCCTTGGCGCTGGGATTCTTCAAGTCCGGCGACGCTTTGGCCGCGCTGGAGGCCGCCGCGCCCTTTCTGGCCTTCGTTCCCCTGGCCGGCTGGACGGCGGCGGCGCTGGGCGCTTTTTTTGCAGGGAACGCCGCCGTCG
>WRAL01000047.1 GCA_009780285.1 Treponema sp. | reverse complement strand
TCTAATAAAGGCGCCGATGGCGAACACCATTCGCCTTAACATCATCACGATGGTGATCGTTTTTA
Organism: Treponema sp.; assembly: GCA_009780285.1. Lineage (GTDB taxonomy): Bacteria > Spirochaetota > Spirochaetia > Treponematales > Breznakiellaceae > WQXQ01. The sequence continues at coordinate 8,153 of WRAL01000047.1, read as the reverse complement.
TTATTACGATACCGCTTGGGATAACCACCGCGGTAAAGAAGGGCTCGCTTTACGACAGCACGGTTCAGGTTCTGACGATTCTGGGCGTAAGCATACCGGTGTTTGTTACCGGGCTTATCGTGCTTTTGATATTCGCGGTCCTGCTTGGCTGGTTTCCGGTCGCCGGTTCGGCGACGCCCGGCATACAGGGCGACAGCCTCACGCTGTTTCTTGACAGGGTGCGGCACATGGTGCTGCCTGTCTTGGTAATGGTCATAACCAGCCTTGCGAGCATTACGCGTTACGTCCGCGCGACCATGATCGATGCCCTGCGAAAGGACTACGTAAGAACGGCCAGGGCGAAGGGCCTTTCCGAAAAAGTGGTCGTGTACTCGCACGCTTTCCGAAATTCCTTGATACCCTTCGTGACGATTCTTGTTGGCTGGGTCATTGGCCTTTTCGGCGGCTCGATAATGATCGAAAACATCTTTTCGTGGAATGGCATGGGCAACCTGATGATTTCTTCGATACTGGCATTCGACTACGCGGTGGCCCTTACCGTCTCAATGTTCTACGTGGTTCTCGGGCTGATCGGGAATTTGATCATCGATCTTCTGTACACGGTGGTTGATCCCCGCGTAAGGCTGCAATAGGAGGCAAAAATGAAGGAAGCGACAAATGCTGCCGCTGCTCCGGATCTGTCTTTAATAAAGGAAGAGCTTGTCCAAAGTCCGGGGCGCACGGCCATGCGGAACTTCTTTGGGCGCAAACTGAGCGTGGCCGGCATGGCTCTTTTTATCTTCATTTTTGTCGCATGCTTTGGCCTTTCGTTTATTCTTCCCATTGATTTTAACTACACGGATTCGACAAGAATGAATTTGCCCCCGGATATGAGCTATCTTTCCATACCCAGGGCGCTTTCCAACAATTTTTATACCATGGATTTTGGCTCCACCTTCGGCGTCGGGATCGACGGGAACGGCGCGCTTCACGCATGGGGCACGCGGCACCCGCGCATTAAGAGCGACATGCCCGCGAACATGGGAGAGCTAAGGCTTGTCGCCGCCGGCTTCGATCACGTCGTCGCCGTCGGCGTGGACGGCCGGGTTCACGCATGGGGCAACAACCGCCTTGGCATCATCGACGTCGCGGAAAGCCTCCGGGGCAGAAACATCGTTGACGTTCAGGCGGGCTACCAGGTTACCGCGGCCTTGGACGATCAGGGAATGATTCACTTCTGGGGCAACGAGAATATTTTCAGATTCAGGCCCGGAGACAATCAGGGCAATTTTCAAGATTTTGCGATAAACATTTCGACTGTCATCGCCCTTACCAAGGACGCGAACGTCGTGGCCCTTGCCGAGGCCGGCTCGATGTTCGCCGCCGTTCCCTCGCGGGTAAATGGGCGCGCGATCGGAGTCGCTTCCACGGATCAGGTCGCCGCCGCGCTTCTTAACGATGGGAGCCTTGTAACCTGGGGCAATGATTACAATCCGGCGGCCGTTGTCCCGCAGGAAATTCAGGGCCGGATCAGGGAAATACAGGGCGGGCGGGCGCATTTTACCGCGCTTCTTGACGACGGCTCCCTTTTTGCCTGGGGCGATAACATGTTTGGCCAGCTTAGGTCGCCGTCCGGCTCCGGCTTCAGCGCTTTCTTTACGGATTACTATCAAAACGCCGCCATCGATTCGCGCGGAAGGCTTGTAACCTGGGGACAGCGCGGATACTTGATGGGAACGGATCAATGGGGCCGGGACGTGTTTACCCGCGTGGTGTATGGCGGACGCATAAGCCTTACCGTCGGCTTTATTTCGGTAATCATCTCGGGGATTATCGGCATTATCATTGGCGGGCTTTCCGGCTATTACGGCGGAAAGGTTGACATGTTCCTGATGCGCGTCGCCGAGGTCATCTCCTCCATACCTTTCTTCCCATTGGCCATTATTCTTGCGTCCGTCCTGGCGAACAGGGTTCCCGAAACGGGGCGCATAGTTATGATAATGGTTATTTTAGGCGTGCTTAACTGGCCGTATTTGGCCCGCCTCACGCGCGGACAGATCCTTTCCGAAAAGGAAAACGAGTTTGTAACGGCGGCGCAGGCTATGGGCGTTCGCGAAAGGGTGATAATTTTCAAGCATATCCTGCTTAATGTTTTGCAGGTCATTCTTGTAAACCTTACCCTAAGCATGGCGGCTTGCATACTGCTTGAATCCTCGCTTTCATTCTTGGGTTTTGGCGTGATCGAGCCTACGCCTACATGGGGAAATATGCTTGCCAAATGCGTTGATTCCATCGTGATTCGCACCTACTGGTGGCGTTGGGTCTTCCCCGCCGCGGTTTTAGGGCTTGCGGTTATAAGCATTAATACAATGGGAGATGGCCTGAGAGACGCCATCGATCCCAAATCCAACGATCGGTAGGCGCGTATGGCACTTTTGGAAGTAAAGGATCTGCACACGTACTTCAAAACGAAGCGCGGGCTTGTAAAGGCCGTGTTCGGGGTTTCCTACGCGATCGAAGCCGGCCGCACCCTGGGCGTCGTCGGCGAAAGCGGAAGCGGGAAGTCCGTTTCCGCGATGAGCATTCTCCAGCTTCTTGACGGAAACGGCTACATCGAATCCGGCGAGATTTTTTTCGAGGGGCGGGATCTTGCCAAGCTCCCCTTGACGGAGATTTCAAAAATTCGCGGAAACAAGGTTTCGGTGATTTTTCAGGAACCGATGACGAGCCTTAATCCCGTTTTTAGAGTCGAGCGGCAAATAGGCGAGGCCTTTATGGTTCACCAGGGAATGGACAAGAAAAGCGCCTACGCGCGTTCGGTGGAAATGCTTGCCGCCGTGCAGATTCCAAACCCGGACAAGATAGCCAGGCAGTATCCCTTTCAATTATCCGGCGGAATGCGCCAGCGCGTGATGATCGCGATGGCGCTTGCGTGTCGGCCGAAGATGCTGATTGCCGACGAGCCGACCACGGCATTGGACGTCACGATTCAGGCGCAGATACTAAGGCTGATGAACGATCTGCGGCGCGAAAACGACACGTCCATACTTTTTATCACCCATGATCTGGGCGTGATAAACGAGATGGCGGACGACGTGGCCGTAATGTACTGCGGGCAGATCGTGGAAACCGCTCCGAGCCGCGCGATTTTCGACCCGGAAACCGCCGCCTCGCATCCCTATACCGAAGGGCTTCTTACTTCCATTCCGCACCTTGAGACTCCGCAAGGGGTAAGGCTTGAGGCGATACCGGGAAGCGTGCCGCATCCTCTGGCGATTCCGCCGGGCTGCCGCTTCGCCCCGCGCTGCAAGTATTGTCAGCAAAAATGCGTCGACGGCATTCCTCCCTTTGTGGAAATTTCCGCTAATCATGGCGTGCGCTGTTTCTATCCCGGAAAATTGGAACGCGCGCCTCTAAAAAACGAAGTCAACGGGAGGGGCGCGTAAATGGAACAGACCATTGCTAATAATTCAGGCGGTTCCTCCAAGGACTTCGTTCAGGCGATAAAAGAGCTTGCCGGAAGTGTCGGCGAGCGCAAAAACGAAGCCGGCAAGAATACGCTGATCAGCATTCGCGAGCTTAAAAAATATTTCCCGGTCAAGGGCCACAAGAATATGTTCGTCAAGGCGAACGACGGCATTAATCTTGACGTCTACGAAGGCGAGACGCTCGGCTTGGTAGGGGAGAGCGGCTGCGGAAAATCGACGCTCGGGCGAACCCTGCTCCAGCTGTATCCCCAGACGGAAGGGAAAACCCTTTTCTACGGCGAGCCTTTAAGCAAGGTAAAGCCAAAATATATTTTGAGCGAGATTAAAAACTTGCGTCAGAATAAAGGAAAGCTTCTAAAGCTTTACTCGGCGGCCGGCGCGAACGAGGCAAGCCGCAAGGCGGCGCATAACATGTTTTTGGACATGGCCTATGTTTTCGGCGGGCTTTTGCTCGCCCCCGACGAGGGCGCCGTCGTTTCCGCGTATCTGGAGGACTTTGCCGGCAAGGGCGCCGGAAAAATCGAGGCTTTGCGCGACGCGGGCCGCCAAAATGCCGGCGACGATATCTTCAATAAACTTGAAGGCATGAGGGATTCGGGGGTGGACCTTGGAAAACTAACCTATGACGAAATGCGCCCCCTGCGCTGCGACATGCAGATTATTTTTCAGGACCCCTATTCCTCGCTTAATCCTCGCATGACGGTCGGGCAGATCATTGGCGAAGGCCCCTTGACCCACGGCTTTTTCCCCGGGGAAGGCGCGGAGCTTCAAAACCATGTGATGGAAGTTATGGAAAAGTGCGGCCTTGCGCCCTACATGATCCATAGGTATCCGCACCAGTTTTCAGGCGGGCAAAGACAGCGCATAGGAATCGCCCGCGCCCTTGCGGTGAATCCCAAGTTCGTCGTCTGCGACGAGGCCGTGTCGGCGCTTGACGTTTCGATACAGTCGCAGATATTGAACCTGCTTTCCGATTTGCGAGAAAGGGAAAAGCTTACGTACCTGTTTATTTCGCACGGGCTTTCGGTCGTTAAGTATATTAGCGACAGGATAGGAGTTATGTACCTTGGCAGCATGGTCGAGCTTGCGCCTTCCGCCGAAATTTTCAAGCGGCCTCTTCATCCCTATACCGAAGCGCTCTTGTCGGCGATTCCAACGACCAACGTGAACAAGCCAAAAAATTCCATCATCCTGGAAGGCGACATTCCCAGCCCGATCAATCCGCCGAAAGGCTGCAAGTTTCATACGCGCTGTCGTTATGTGAAGGACATTTGCAAGGAGCAAATTCCGGAATTTAAGGAACAGGAGGCCGGGCATTTTGTCGCGTGCCACCATTGCCTGGGGTGATATGTGGATTTTTAACAAGCGCAAGGTTGACAGGCTTGTAAACCAAAAAGAGGCGCTGAAAAAATTTTCCGAAACCAGGCCGGAGCTTGAAAAAGGCGATCTTGCCGCGATGGTGTTCGCGGCCTTGCTCACCTTTCTTCCTTTGATTATTATTGTTGCCGGCCTGATGTTTTTTCTGGCTTGGTTACTTGGTAGATAAGAAGGAGAAAAAAATGACAAAAATCCCAGTAGGCATTCTTGGCGCGACCGGCATGGTAGGGCAACATTACGCCGCGCTTCTTCGCGATCATCCTTGGTTTGATTTGAGCTTTGTGGCGGCCTCCGCCCGTTCGGCCGGGCAACGCTATGCGGACGCGGTGGCCGGAAGGTGGCAGCCTTCCACCGACCTGGACGCGCGCGTCGGAGAATTAGTAGTGGAAGACGCTTACGACGTAGGCCGCGCAATTAAACAACGGAAAAAATGCGCCTTCGTTTTTTCCGCGGTTGAAATGGGACTGGAAGAAACCGCCACGCTCGAATGCGCCTACGCCGAGGCCGGGATTCCGGTTATTTCCAACTCGTCGGCGCATCGTTTTGCTTCCGACGTTCCGGTTTTGATTCCGGAAATAAACCCTCGCCACGCCACTATAATTCCCGCGCAACAAAAGGCGAGAAAATGGGACAAGGGCTTTATCGTGACCAAGCCTAACTGCTCTATTCAAAGCTATTTGATTCCTATCTGCGCGCTTGCGCAGGCCGGCTTTCCCGTAGAGCGCATTATCGTAACCACGATGCAGGCGGTTTCAGGAGCCGGACATCCCGGCGTTTCCAGCCTTGACATAATCGGCAATGTCATTCCATACATTGACGGCGAGGAGGAAAAATCCGAAAAAGAGCCGTTGAAAATTTTTGGAAGTATTGTCAATGGGAAAATAGTAGATGCGAAAAATCCGAATATTTCGGTTACCTGCAATCGCGTTCCTGTTGTCGATGGGCACATGGCCTGCGTGAATATGGAATTTGGCAAGAAAAAGCCTTCTATTGACATAATCAAGGAAATTTGGGCCTCGTTTAAGGCCCTTCCGCAGGCTGAAAATTTTCCCAGCGCTCCTGCGCGGCCAATTGTTTACGTTGAGGATGCTAACCGTCCGCAGCCGCGCAAGGATCGCGATAAGGGCAAGGGGATGATCATAACGGTTGGCAGGCTTCGGCCCTGCAATTTGCTCGACGCGCGATTTACGGCGCTATCCCACAATATAATTCGCGGAGCGGCCGGCGGAGGAATTCTGAGCGCCGAAATGCTAAAGCATCTTGGTTATATAAGCTAATCCCCTGCGCGAAGGGCGCGCAGTATTTGCGCTACGAGCGCTTCGGGCTTTTCCTGCTGCGGCAGATGTCCGGCGTCGGTCACCAGCGTAAACTCCGCGTCCTTTCGCATGCCGCGAAAAAGCGCCGTCTTGGCCAGCGGATAAACAATATCCTTGTCTCCAAAGATTATGTAAATTTTGCCTGGGTATTTTTTTATCGCGCGTCCCACAAGCCTTGAGCCATAAAGGAAAAAATGGTTCATGCTGCGAACCGTGGAAATCTGCCCGCGTTCCTGGTTTGCGCTTTCTATCCTTTCGATTACGCGCTCGCGCAGGAATTCCTTGTCCGCGTTTTCCATGCCGTCAAAGTCGGCATAGTAGGGATAAAGGGATTTTTGCGCGGCTTTATGGTTGTTGCGAAGATCGCGGTAGCGTTTTTTCCCTAAAAAAGGAAGGCCCAAAAGCCAGAACTTTTTTATGATTCTATTTTCTATAGGAAAACAGCTGGAAATTAAAATTATTCTTTTTGCAAGATCCGGGCGCTTGCAGGCGACCATCTCGGCAATCCCTACGCCCAGGGAATTCCCTATAAGCGAAATCTCAGGCGCGCCGTTAGGATTATCCGCAAGCGTTTTTTCCAAGAGCGCTATCACGGCCTTGGCATGAACGCGCAGATTGATATGGCCTTTCCAGGCGGAGCGGCCAAAGCCCGGCAGATCCGGCGCAAGAACGCGAAAGCCTTCGCTTGCCAGCGCCGGGAAAACATGCCGCCAGGTATCGGCTTCGTCTCCAAGGCCGTGAATAAGCGCGAGGATCGGCAGGCGCGTCGCGCCGGAATCCTGCGCAGAGTCGTAGTAGAAAATTTCCCCGCCCTTCATCGAAAGCCTTTTCCCAAAAGGCGCAAGAGCCGGCCAACATTTCATTTTGTTACCTCTTGCGCATCTTACCCCCGTTCGCCGGTTTTGTCTATGCGGTTAGGATTTCGTAAGGGTCGTCGCCGTGGCGCCTGTGTTGCACGGCTTCGAGTATGTGCGCCGTGTCGAGCGTGTCTTTGCCGTCGAGGTCAGCGATCGTGCGCGCGACGCGAAGAACGCCGTGATACGCGCGACCGGAAAGTCCTAGCGCGGTAAGCGCCTTGTTAAGAGCGTTTGCGCCTTTTTCGGTCATGGGGCAGAGGGCCTTTATTTTTCCGGCCGGGATAAGCGCGTTGCGCCTTATTGCCGCGCCTTTGAAGCGCTGCCTTTGCGCCTCCACTGTCGTCATTACGCGCGCGGCGACCTTTGCGCTGGGCTCTTCGTTGCCGCCGCTTGAGCCTGAGATTTCGCTCAGCTTTGAGGGCGCCGCCGGAACGCGCAGTTCTATGCGATCGAGCAAGGCGCCGCAGAATTTTCGCCAATAACGGTAAATCTCTTGCGGCGAGCAAAGGCAGTCGATCTTTTCGGCATCGCAGTTTTCGGCATGTCTTTTTCCAAGCCTTCCGCAAGGGCAGGCGTTTGTGGCGAGCAGTAATTGAAATTCCGCCGGAAGACGAATAGTTCCTTCCGCGCGAGAAATGCTGATCAGCCTGTCTTCCAAAGGCTCGCGCAAGGCCTGCAAAACCTTTGACTTAAATTCCGGCGCCTCATCCAGAAAAAGCGCGCCGAAATGCGCAAGGCTTATTTCTCCAGGGCGCGGAACCCTGCCGCCGCCAAGGATGCCTTCGGCGCTGGCCGAATGGTGCGGCGCGCGAAAAGGCGGATGCGTAATAAGTTTATCGATAAACCCGCCTTGCGCTACGCCGCCTGATCCCGCGCGCGAAGGCCCGGCAAGGCTGTACAGCTTGGTAACTTCGACGGCTTCGTCAGGGCTAAGCGGCGCCATGATCGAAGGCAGCCTGCGCGCCAGCATTGTCTTTCCGGCGCCGGGGGGGCCAAAAACCATCAGGTTGTGCCCGCCGGCAGCGGCAATTTCCAGCGCGCGCTTGTACATCGCCTGCCCTCGAACGTCGGAAAAATCCTCGCCGGCTCCAACGTAAACGCTGTCTGTGCGCTGGCTTTCTTCGATGGCTCGCGCG
>WRAL01000046.1 GCA_009780285.1 Treponema sp. | reverse complement strand
CCCAAGGCGCGAAGGACCTGACGGCGCAAACCTTTTCCCGCGTCGCGTCTCCAGGCGTTTTTACCCACGGCCTTGCCGTAAAGCCGGGAAAGCCCACGGTACTGGGCTACGACGAACAAAGCGCGACCATTCTTGCCGGGCTTCCGGGCCATCCGGTTTCCGCGCTGATGATTTTCAGGATTTTATTTTCCTGGCTTTTAAGGCAGCTTACCGGCCAGCCGGAACCCCGCGCGATCCCGGCGAAAATCTCCTGCAACCTCGCCGGCGCGCCCGGCCGCGCCTGCTACCAGCCGGTGACGCTGTCCGGCGGCGCGGACGGCGGCTACATCGCGCAGCCCATTTTTGGCAAGTCCGGAATGATCTCCACCCTAACCAAGGCCGACGGCTACATCGTCATCGATCGTAACAAAGAAGGCCTGGAAAAAAACGACGCGACGCAGGTTTATTTGTTTTAGGCCAGTGTTCCTGAATATTCAAAAAACGATATGCAGGTTGAGGTAATTCCTTGCCCGGCAAGGAATTACCGAACGTCGCGATTTGGCAAACCGAATATTCCGGAACGCTAGGGTTCTACGCCTGCGCCGATAGCTTCGAAAGAATAAACTGGTTTACGGAAACGCCCGCCTCGGCGGACTGCATTGCCAGCTTGCGGTGCGTTTCCGCCGGGATCCTAAGGCTTATATTGCCTTTGTAGCTTTTCATTCCGAAGGGCACGGGCACCGGCGCTCCTTCCTCGGCAAGCCATTTTACCGACTCCTCCACGGCAAGCATGATATTCGCCAGGGCATCCCCAACCGTGTTCCCATGCGCGGCAAGGGACGGAAACTCAAGGCAGCGCGAAACATGCGCGCTGTCCTCCTCGGACCACTCAACACGGTACGTGTATTTTTCAGTGGCATTACCCATTGCCATTTTCCTCCTCATATCTTTCCAGCGAAGCCAGCCTTGCCAAAGCCCTCCGCACGATTTTCACCTGATACGCCTTGGCCATATTGCCGTCTTTCTGAATGTTTATTCTTGGATCGCCGGGCCAAGGCATCTTAAAAATGTGGTGGCTCCCCCTGATTCTTGGGCTGCCAAAATTTTTGGCACAGATCTCCAGCAAGTCCGAGAACTTCACATTTGCCGGATTGGATAGAACGTCTTTATCCCCCATCCCCATAATGATAGCGCATACGCTAGCAAAAGACAAGCGCTATTCAAAGAGGGCCTGGAAAAAGGCGAGGCGACGCAGGTTTATTTGTTTTAGGCTAGTGTTCCGGAATATTCAAATAACGGTATGCAGGTTGAGGCAATTCCTTGCCCGGCAAGGAATTGCCGAACGTTGCGATTTAGCAAACCGAATATTCCGGAACACTAGGGTTCGCGGTTGCCGAACAAGTCCTGCAAAATACTGCGTATTTTGCTGTTTTCAGCGGAAGTTGTTCGAAACTGAAGTTTCCGAACAACTCTATTGTTCTTCCAAAAATTGATTTCCCTGGACGGCCTGTTCCCTATTCCCAAAGCGCCTTGGGATACACGCCGGCCGCCGTCAGCTCCGCGAGTTTGCGCGCCGCCGTTTCCCGGTCTTCCCTGTAGGTAACGCCGAACCAATGCGAGGCCGAAGGCAGGGCTTTGATCCGCGCGATGCCTTGGCGAATAAGCCAGTCCGCGGCGCGCGGGATAAAGCACTCGCTTTTAAGGCCAGCGGTAACGTCCCGCGCAAAGTCCTCCAAAAAATTGTCAAAGTATTTACGGATATGCGGAATAACGTCCGGAGGGAATCCCCAAAAATTCATTGACACGGGGCAATCGTCGGCAAGCTCCCTTGTCGAGCCGTCCTCAAATGTATTAACGATCCTGCCATCCTTTCTTTCGATGGCCATAAGCTCGTCCACCGTGCGCAGATAGCCGCCCTCGATCTCGCAAACGCCGCGCGCGACCGTTCCTTGGGCGCTAAGGGTTTTTTCAAGCCTGTAGGGAACGATCGCCGGCTCGCGCGAGTCCGGCCCGCAAAGGTGGCGGCCCAGCGCCTCGAAAGCCTCGCGGCCGTAAAAATCGTCGGCGTTGATCACGGCAAAAGGCCCGTCGATCTGATCGGCGGCGCATAAAAGCGCATGGGCCGTGCCCCAGGGCTTGGTTCTTCCGGCGGCGCTTGCCCGCGCGAAAAGGTCCGGGGGGATCAGGCTGTCCATTTCCTGGAACGCCAGGCGAAAGCGCGTCTTGGATTCCATGCGACTAAGAACGGCCTTTCTAAAATCTTCCTCGATGTCGCGCCGTATAATAAAAACGACATCGTCAAAGCCGCTGCGCAAAGCGTCGAACACCGAATAATCCAGCAGCACCTCGCCCTTGGAGCCAAGGCTGTCCATTTGCTTGAGCCCGCCGTAGCGGCTCCCCATTCCGGCGGCAAGCACTGCCAACGTCGCGCCTTTCATTTTACGCCCCCTGCGTTAATCGGTTTTATTCTAGCATAACTGACAAACGAAAAATCGTCAAATTCCTCGATAGCGCTTTGCGTCCAAACATTCGGATCTATTTCCGGGAAAAAAGCGTCGCCCTCTACATGCCGTCGCACGAGCGTTATTTCCAGCCTGTCGGCAAAGGCCAGCGCCTCGCGGTAAACCGTCGCGCCGCCGCAGATAAAGGCCTTCCCGCTTCCGGCGCAGAGGCCCAGCGCATCGGGCAGCGAACGCGCCACCGTCGCGCCTTCGGCCTCGGCAAGCTCGCTCGAGACGATTATGTTCGTCCTTCCGGGCAGCGGCCTTTTGGGCAGCGAGTCCCAGGTTTTTCTTCCCATGATGCAGGGAAAGCCCATCGTCAGCCTTTTGAAGCGCTCGAGGTCGCCCTTTATCGCCCAAGGCAATGTATTGTTAATGCCAATCGCGCGATTTTCGGACATTGCCGCGATAATAATTGTTTCCATTACGGCGCCATTGTAAAGCGCGTTTGGGCTTTTTGTCCATACCCGCGCCGGGACGAGCGCCGAGCTAAACCCCGCGCAATACTTCCCGGGGCTTTGACCCCTGCGCCGGGCCGACCACGCCTTGATGCTCCATGATCTCGACAAGGCGAGCGGCGCGGTTGTAGCCGATTTTTAGCCGGCGCTGAATGTAGCTCGCGCTGGCCTTTCCCTGCTGCATTACGATTTCCAGCGCCTTGCTGTAAAGCGGATCGTCGCCCTCGGAAAGAAAAGCCGGATCGTTTTCCCCTTCGTCGTCGTCAAAGAAAATCTCGTCGTCGATATAGTCCGGCGCGCCAAGGGTTTTTACATGCTCGACCACGGCCTCGACTTCCTCCTCGGAAATAAAGGCGCCCTGCATTCGGGTGGGAAAGGGATCGACCACGCCGGAATACAGCATGTCGCCCTTGCCCAAAAGTTTTTCCGCGCCCACCATGTCGATAATTATTCGGCTGTCCATTTTGCTCGCCACCATAAAGGCTATGCGGCTTGGAATATTTGCCTTGATAAGGCCGGTGATAACGTCTATCGAAGGGCGCTGGGTGGCAAGCACAAGATGAATGCCCACGGCGCGGCTCATCGCGGCGAGGCGCGCCACCGTGGATTCAAGCTCCTTTCCCGTCGTGGCCATAAGGTCGGCGAACTCGTCGATTATGATAACGATGTAGGGCATTTTTTCCTGCGCGATATTCCGTTCCTTTATGCGCTTGTTGTAATTCCGTATGTCGCGCACGCCCAGCGAATCAAGACAGGCATAGCGGCGCTCCATCTCGAAAATGCAGTACTGCAAAGCCTGAAACGCGCGCTTCGGCTCGGTGATGACGGGAGTCAAAAGATGCGGAATGTCATTGTAAAGTTTGAGCTCCACGATTTTTGGGTCTATAAGGATCAGCCGGCAATCCGATGGCGGCGAGCGATACAATATGGAAAGAATCATCGCGTTTACGCATACGGATTTGCCGGATCCGGTCGCGCCGGCGATCAAAAGGTGCGGCGTTTGCGTCAGGTCGATTGTCTGCGCCTCGCCTCCAATGTCCTAGCCCATAACCACCGGAATCTCCGGCCTTTTTCCCTCGCGCTGAAGCTCGCCCTCGATTATTTCCCGGAAGGAAACGATATTGCGCTTTACGTTCGGCACCTCGATTCCCACGGCATGTTTTCCCGGAATCGGCGCGACGATACGCACGGAAGAGGCGGCCAGGCGCAGCGCGATATTGTCCTGCAGGTTCACGATGCGCGAAAGCTTTACGCCGGGCGCCGGCAAAATCTCAAACATCGTTACCACGGGCCCTTTTCGAATTCCGGTAACCTCGGCCTGTATCTTAAATTCTTCCAAAGTTTCCTTTAGAGTAACGGAAGCGTCTTTCGTCGCCTGATCGATAATCCAGTATTCGCCGTCCGGGTATTGATTGAGTATTTCCACGGGAACGCTGTACTTGCCTTTTTTAATTCCCGGCTTAGCGCCTTCTCCCCGCGCCATCGTAGTTTTTGATGCGCTGACTGCCACTTTCTCTTGCGCCGGCGCATCCGGCGCTCGCGCCATTTCAAGCTCCGGCTCTTCAATCGCTGTTTCCGCCAATTCATCTTTTTCGGTGAAGTCATCAGCGTACTTCGCGACCAGCTCATCGTAGCTCGGCCAGGAATCGTCGTAAGTAAAGACCGGCGCGTCCTCCAGCGACGTATTGAATTCGCTTTGCGTTTTTTCTTCAATCGCAGTCGCAGTATCCTGAATAATCGTATCTTCAATAATATCCTGAATATCCTGAGAACCCCAATCCTGCGCCGCGACAAATTCGCCCGTTTCGATTTTTTCATCGCGGAAAAAGTCCGTGGAATATTCCAGCGCCAAGGGGATTTCCTTTGCGGCAAAAGCGTCCTCGTAGGCGCCATAGCTTGCTTCGGAGCCCGCCTCTGCGCGCAGGCTTGCGAGGTCGTCCTCATAGCGGGACTGACTAAATTCCTCGCGCGGGGGCAGATCGCCCGGCGCCGGCAGAAACGGCCCCTGATCGCGAAGCCGCCATTTCCGTCGTCTGATCATCGTTTTTTTCCGCCCGAAAATCGCGACGCCAAGGGCCTGAAGGCCAAGCGCCTGCGCGAAAGTTAGGAAAATAATGATCGCGCCAAAGCCGATCCTCCCGACGGAGGCGAAAAAAGCGCTCTCCATCGCGCGCGCGTCAAAGTCGCGCATAAGCATAAAGCCCACGCCCAGAGTCGCGAAGGGAAGAAGCGAGGCGTTCAGCGCGAAAATACGCTGCGGGCGCCATTTGGAGTCAAGGAGGATGTAGGCCGCGTAACAGAGAAAGGCCGGCGCGAAAAAGGCCAGAATCCCATAGGAGTGGGACAAAAACGCGCCCAGGGAAAGATTAAAAGCCCTAAGGCCAAAAACGGCGCCCAAAAGCGATAGGGAAAGCGCGAGGGCGAAAACCCCCAGCGCGCCGGCCGCCACGATCCCGGCGACGCGAAACTTAAAATTCTCGCTGTTTTTTACGCCGGCTATGAGGCCGACGATTTTTTTCTTTGCATCGGCAAAAAAATCCGAGAATCGAGCAAAAACGTCCGTGTATTGCAAAACGCAGGATCCCCCATTTCAAATGCCCAAACACCGCTAAATCGCAGGCCCCACGCTGACGATTTCCTAGCCCCCTGCCCACATATCGGCATATTCCGCGCGAAATATTAGCCCTTTGTCGCCGGCAGGCGTAAGGGGCGCGCGACAGGCGGCCCAAACAATTACTCTCGCAACCATTGGGTGTTTTTATATATCTGCGAGCGAAACGGTCGTGCCGTGGAACGAAATATTTATAACAGAAAAAAGAAAAAATACCGCGCCTTATCGAAATCAATATATATTGATATAAACATAAAAACTTTTTTGAACGCGGCGCATCCCGCGAAATTAATCCTCGCAACATTTTTGCAGAAAGGACTTGAAGCCCGCGCTCCAATGTGATATATTTTAGTTAGCCTGGCATGGCGACAGGGATTGGTTTTACAGCTAGCCTAAGCAGCCATCCGTAGCGCAGCATTTGTTTTTCACCTTGCTTTGTCAGGTTGCCCCTTGGGTTTCCTCACCTCCTTTTCCCAAGGGGCTTTTTTTTCAATCGGCCTTCGGAACCGAAAACTTCCGAAGGGCATAGCAATAGAGTTGTCGCAGAGCGACTGGGTTGGGCCTCCCCCGAAACCATGCGTTTCGCCGGAGGCTCTTTTTTTGCCCGAACGCCTACGGCGGGCCTTGACTTGCCTGCGGAATGATGATACAAAGAAGAATGCCTTCAAACAATGAAAAAAAGCGCGTGGGAATACTGTGCGGCGGCAAGTCCGCCGAACACGAAATCTCGTTGCAATCAGCGAAAAACGTCCACGACGCGATCGACCGGAACCTTTTCGATCCGGTGATGATAGAAATTGACAAACAGGGCCGCTGGCGACTTTCCGACGGCCGGGAGCTTGCGCTGGTTCCGGGCGGTGGGCGCGACGCCTTTCGCGTGTTGGGCGACTCGAGCTCGCTGGAACTGGACGTGGTCTTTCCCATTTTGCACGGGCCTTTCGGCGAGGACGGAACGGCGCAGGGCCTTTTAAAGCTCGCCGGCTTGCCCTTCGTGGGTTCCGGCGTGCTTGGCTCGGCGGCCGGCATGGACAAGGAAATCATGAAGCGCCTTTTTGTGGAGGCCGGGCTTCCGGTGGGCAAGTATTTCTGCCTTCGCGCCGGGGACAAAATCCTAAGTTTCCCCGCGGCTCAGGTAAGGCTTGCCGGCGCGCGCAGGACCTTGTGCGACACGCTTTTTGTAAAGCCCGCTAACATGGGATCTTCCGTTGGGGTTAGCAGGGCACGCGGGAATGATGAGTTTCGCGCCGCCGTAAAGGAAGCCCTTCGCTACGACACGAAGGTTATAATAGAAGAAAACATTCCGGGACGAGAGATCGAGTGCGCCGTTCTTGGCAACGAAAATCCCGAGTCGTCATTATTGGGCGAGATTATTCCAGCCGACGGTTTTTATTCCTACAGCGCAAAATATCTTGACGAAAACGGCGCGAGGCTTTTCGCCCCTACGGACGAAATATCCATTCGGGGGGAGTGGCAGATTAGACAGATGGCGATTAAAGCTTTCCAGGCGATTGGATGCGAAGGGCTTGCGCGCGTGGACTTTTTCCTGCGCAGAAATAGATATCCTGTTGTCAATGAAATCAATACAATGCCCGGCTTCACGAAGATAAGCATGTATCCAAGGCTGTGGGAAGTAACCGGCGTCGGCTATACCGAGCTTGTAAGCCGCCTTATCGGGCTGGCCATCGAAAGGCATGAGCGGCAAAGCGCGCTCAGGACAAGCCTATAAAGGAAAAGCGCATGGAAGATATTTTCGCCAATGAGATAAGGGAATTCGCCGCCTTGCCAAGCGGCGATTCCTTTAGGGATTCTGTCAAGGCAAGATATCTGGAGCTTGTAAAAAAGTATCATCCGGACGCGAACAGGGAAATCGAGCAGGATATTCTCCATGAGTACATGGTGATTATCAATGGCCTTTTTGAAAGAAAGCGATTAGGCGCGCAAGCCGCGAAACAAGCGACCGAAGCTAAAGCTGAAAAAGACAGTCCAATTTTTAACTTCCAAAAATTCGCGAGCCTGTTTGTCAGATACGCCTACGACGAGCTAAGCGCGCTCGAGGATCGCGCTTTCGAGCGCGCGGAACTTGCGCGGCTGCTTGTAAGGGAAATAGGCAAGGCGGACAAGGCGGCAAGCGAGGCTTTCGCTTTTCTGAATACCGAAGAGGTAATGGCGACAACGGATGTTGAGATTTTGCTGGAAGCCTTTGGTTCCTACGTGAACAGGCCCATTTTTTACAAAAAGCCCATGTACATTTACGCGGCGGAAAGAATGGGCGACAGCTATTTCAGGGACTATAAGGATGCCTGCAAGGAACACGCGAGCCATGAGGAAATCAAAAGATCGGTTGACGCGATTAGCGCCTGGCTAAAGGCCACGAACCGGGAACACAATGCCTGATGGCGCGTCGTCGTCACCTAGCGTAGAGCGGCACGGACATGCCAAGGAAAAAATTCCACTGATCTATTTCCGTCTCCGCGCCGTGCCCCTTGGAAACGACGAGGTTCCCCCCGGAAATCCCGGTGCTGGCCGACGAGGTGGCTCCCCGCGTGCCTGAAACGGCCTCCCGACTCGCTCGCGCGACGAAGCCCGGCCCATTCGCCCGCTCGGGAAAAAACCCTGCGCTCAATCCCAGCGAAATGCCCAGCCCGCCGCGAAGCGTGTCGTAAAACCGCATGTTCCGCATAAAGTGCGCGTCGTTAGCGTCCACCAGGACGTAGGGGTACACGGTGGCGGCCAGCGCGACGAACATCTCGCCGCCGCCCGAAAAGGCGTGGCCAAGCCCGGCCTCCAGGCCGACGAAGGGATAGCGGATCGCCTGCTCGTAGCTTATGATGG
>WRAL01000045.1 GCA_009780285.1 Treponema sp. | reverse complement strand
GCCGTACACTGAGAAAACCTCCGGCACGGAGGGTGGGCAGGCCCCTGCGGCCTGATTTCGACTAGGTTTTGGTTTTTGGGCAGCGGCCCCTTTTCGGCTAGATTAATTTTTAGGCAATGCGGCGCCTTGATAGTTTTTTTGGAATGCGCGATACTGATTCGCGCGCGTGGTTTTAGCTCCCGCGGGCCTGCCAAAACTATATGGGCAGCGAGGGTCCCGGCGGGAATGGAAACGCCGCGGGGCGCCGGCCGGCGTGGTGGAATGGTAGACACAGGTGACTTAAAATCCCCTCTCTGTAAAGAGGTATGAGTTCGAGTCTCATCGTCGGCAGCGTTTTTGCAGGGCTTTAGTCCGAAAAAATGCAAGACTTGTTCGGAAACTGCAGTTCCCGAACAAGTCTAATACATTTTGTAAAGGAGAATTGCGTATGGAATGGAGAGCGAGCCACATACTGGTAAAGGATCGCGCGACGGCGGACGACATCCTGGCGAAAATCAGGCAGGGGGCGCAGTTCGAGACCCTCGCGCGGGAGCACTCGACCTGTCCCTCGAAATCGCAGGGCGGGGATCTCGGCTGGTTCGGCGAGGGAAAAATGGTGCCGGCCTTCGAATCGGCGGTAAAGCGGACTTCCCCCGGCGCTCTGGGCGACGTGACCCAAACGCAGTTCGGGTACCACGTCATCAAGTGCACCGGCAGGCGGGACTGAAAAGGCCGTAAGATACGGCGGGTGGCGATGAATAAAACGGGCTTGGAATCGATACTCAGGGTAACGTCCGAGCTTGGCAGCATACAGGACATCGATCTTCTCCTTGAAAGAATCCTCCTCATGGCTCGCAGGGAGGTGGACGCCGACGCCGGCTCCATCTACGTGAAGCATGACGAGAGGGAAGGGGAGGGCGAGGAACGCCTTCTTATCCGCTACGCGCAGAACGACACGATCCAAAAGACTCTGGCGCCGGGCGAGAAGCAGATATACACGATTTTTTCCTTGCCCATCGACGAAAAGTCCGTCGCCGGCTACTGCGCGAGCAAGATGGAGATGATCAACATCCCCGACGCGTACAACATCCCCCAGGACGCGCCGTATTCCTTTAACTCGAGCTTCGACGTCCTTACCGGCTACAAAACGACCTCGACCTTCACTTTTCCGCTGGCGAACAGGGAAAAGCTCCTTGGCGTGATTCAGGTGATAAACAAAATGGATCGCGAAGGGAAGCCGATTCCCTTTACCCGGGAGGACGAGCTTGTGCTGACGAACTTCGCGGTGACGGCGACGGCGGCCTTGGACAAGGCTCGCACGACCCGCGCGATGATCCTGCGCATGATAAAAATGTCGGAGCTGCGCGACCCTTCGGAAACGGGGAGCCACGTAAGCCGCGTCGCCGGCTATTCGGCGGAAATCTACGAGCGATGGGCGCACAACCACAACGTGCACGGCGACGAGCGGACGAAGTTCCTTGACATCCTTCGCATAGGCGCGATGCTTCACGACGTGGGAAAAGTGGCGATACCGGACAAGATACTGAAAAAGCCCGGCCTTCTTACCGAGGGCGAGTTCGACCACATGAAGCACCACACGGTCTACGGCGCCGGCCTTTTCAGCGACACCAATTCCCTGGTCGACAGCCTTTCCATGGAAATCGCGCTGAGCCATCATGAAAGATGGGACGGCACCGGCTATCCGGGCTGGGTGGATCCCTTTACCCTAAAGCCGCTTCGCGCGGACAAAAACGGCAGGACGCTGGGCAAGAAAGGCGACGAGATCCCTTTCGCCGGCCGAATCGTCGCGATAGCCGACGTTTTCGACGCGCTAAGCTCGAAGCGCGCCTACAAGGAAGCCTGGGAAGAGGAAAAGGTTCTGGGGCAGATGAAGGAGCTCTCCGGCGTGCAGTTCGATCCGGAGCTTGTCGATATTTTCTTCGATGTCCTGCCAAGCATCAGGCACACGCAGGCGATGCACCCGGACGCGGCGGCGGTCTGAGGTAATGGAGCTGCACGGAAACTAATCAAGTTGCCGAACAAGTCCAATCGTTTTTGGGGCGCGTAAGGCGCGCGAGATGGCGATCCAGGCTGTCGGCGAAGGCCTTGCTTTCCTTTTTTCCGTAGCCGGCGATTCTTGGCTGGCCCAGGCCGTTGTCCGAAAGGCTCAAGGTAAAGGTCCTTATGGAAAGCAGCTCGTTGATGTTCTCCTTGGTGAAGGCCCGTCCCCGGTCGTCTATCACGGCGCAGCCCTTGTCCAGAAGGCGCTTGGCAAGGCCCAGATCCCGCGTTATTCCCAGGTCGCCCGGCATCGCCAGCTGCGCAAGCCTGTCGTCGGCGGCGTTTTCCTGGTTCGGGCAAACTTCCATCCGGGCGCAAGGCCCGCTTACGTCGGCCAGGGCGCGGTTGGCGGCGAACACGGCCTGGATTCCAAGCCGGCGCGCCGCCCTCAGCGCAAGCTCGCGCGCCTGGCGCGGACAGGAATCCGCGTCAACCACGATTTTCACGGCGCGCCCGCTTCCGGTCGGCCGACTGAGGCCACGTACAGGCCGTAGTCCCCGCGCAGGGATAGGGGCCTTTTCTCCGAGCCGTGGACAAAGGCCGACTCCCCCTTGCGCAGGACTTCCCCGCCCGCATCCGCGGCGCCCGAGGCGACAAGGCAGATAGCGGGGCCGTCAAGCGAAAGAAGCCGCTCGCCGCCGCTTCCGCGAAAAAACGAAAGGGAAAATTCCCGGCAAAAATCCGGGTAGCGGAAATTTTCGGCCAGCGGATCCCGGCGCGCGATTTCCGGCCTGTAGGGAGCGAAATCCAGCGCCTCCATGAATGCGCCCGGCTCGATCTTCTTGCTTGAAAGGCCGCCGCGCAGAACGTTGTCCGAATTGGCCATTATTTCCAGCGCGAAGCCGCTAAGGTAGGCGTGAGGCGCGCCGGGCTTGAGAAAGATCGCCTCGCCCGCGTCCAGCGAAAAAACATTGAGGAAAAGAGGCGCGAGGGCCGTCGGATCCTTCGGCCAAAGGCGCGCGAGGCCGGCAGCAAGATCGAATGCTTCCGCTTCTTCGAAGCGGTCCGCTTTTTCAAAGCGGCTCGCGGCTTCCAAAGCGGTCGTAAGGTCGCTTGAGGCAAGCGCCTGCCCCGACGAAAAAAGCTCGGACATAAAGCCGCGCAGCGTTTCTTCCGCTGTCTTCATCCGAAGGGAACGTTCCAGGGGGGCGAGGGCCCGGCAAAGATCCTCAGGCGCATGCTCGCAAAGCCGCGTCAAAAGCCGCGCGATCTCGCCCGGCTCGCGAAAGCCGCAGAGAGCCGTGAAGGGCGCAAGGGCGCAGAGCATTTCCGGCTTGTGGCGCGGGTCGGAATATAGGCGCCGGGAATCGCTTTGCTCGAGGCCGGAGGAGCTTTCCCGCTCAAAGCCTGCGCGGGCCTGCGCCTCTCCCGGATGCGCCTGTAGGGAAAGGGGCTTTTTCGCGGCCAGAAGCTTAAAAAGGAAGGGCAGCTCGCCGAAGCGCCGGGCCGTTTCCTTCCCTAAAATGCGCGCCGGATCGGAGGCGATAAATTCGCCAAGGCCTGTTTCCGGCGCTATGCGCGAAGGCGCGGCGGCGTGGGCGCCCATCCACATCTCCGCGCAGGGCCTTCCGTCGCCTCGCCGCCCCAGGAATTTCGGGATTGAATCGGGGCAGCCCCAGTCGTAATGCCTTATTTCGTTGCGCAGCCTGCGCAGCTCAGCCATTTTGGGGAGGGGGAGGGCGGTCGGCCAAATGCGCTCGTTCTATCGCCTTGTCAAGATGCAGGATCATGCTTTTCGCGCGATCCAGGGCCTTTTCGGCGGCGGCCTGATCCTTGTCGAATTGCAGCCTAAGCTTGTTGATCTCGTCGCAGAGGAGAAAGCCCGTCAAAATAGCCACTTTAAGCGGGTCCTTCATGCCGGATATGTCTTGGGTGTTGGCTACGGCGCTGTGGTACTGCTCCAGAACCTCGTTCAGGTAGCCCGGATCCTCGCTCGCCGTAATGGAAAAGCTCGCTCCCAGAATGTTGATGAAAAGATCGTGCGGCCCTGAGCCGGACTCCGGAAAAGCCTCTGCGCCGCCCTCTACTGCCATTTTGCCCGCCTAAAATATGTCCAGCTCTTCGCCCTTTCCCCCGGGATTGTCGCCGCCTTCGCCATTGGCGGCTTCCGGATCCTCGGCGGCCTCTTCCGGCTCGTCTTCCCGCGCTCCCTCGTCACCTGAAGTCTCTTGCTCGCCCTCGTCCCGCGCCTCGCCCTCCGGTTTGGACATTAGGCTTTTTTCCATGTCTTTTTCGAACTGGCTTAGCCTGTCGAGGGCGGAAAGAATGCCGTCCTCGATCATGACCTGCTCTTCCTTGAAGCGCGAGACGAAGGATTCAAGCTCCTCGATCCGGCCTTTCATGGATTCGATGCGGGCCTTCAGCTCGGCCTCTTGCCTCTGGTGCGCGTCGATCCTGGCCCGCAGTTCCGCGTCCCTGTGAAGCAGCTCGCCCTTTTCCTTGGCCATTCGCTCGACATAGTTGATCGCCTTGGCGATCTTGGTCTCAAGCTGTCTGACCTGCTCTACGTTCAGCATCGGCTCCCCCTTTTCTGCTAAAGGGCCGCCCCTTTGGTAAGGAATTCGGCGGCTCCCAAGGATTTATGCCGGCTTATACGGCCTGTTCCAGCGCCGCTTTCGCCTTGGCGACCACGGCCTTAAAGGCCTGCGCGTCTTCCATCGCGAGATGAGCCAGCGCCTTGCGGTTGATCGTGATTCCCGCCTTGTCAAGGCCGGCTATGAACTTCGAGTACGAAATGCCTTCCTCGCGGCAGGCGGCGTTCACCCTGATGATCCAGAGCCTGCGGAAGTTGCCCTTGCGATCCCGCCTGTCCCTGTAGGCGTAGTGAAGCGCCTTGGTAACGGCGTCCTTGGCCGCCTTAAAGTTAGTGCCTCTGCGCCCCCAGAAGCCCTTGGCCAGTTTTAGAATCTTTTTTCGTCGTTCCTTTCGCTTGGAACCGTCTACTGCTCTAGGCATTTTTTTCCCCTTTCGCGCGCCCTAACCGTAGGGCATCATCTGTTTCTTGATTGTCGGCACGTTGTCGGCGGAGAGAATCCCCGCGTGCCGCAAATTCCGCTTGCGCTTGGCCGATTTCTTCGTCAGGATGTGGCGAAGGTTCTGCTTTTTGTACTTGACCTTGCCCGTTCCCGTAAAGCTGAAGCGCTTCGAGGCGCTTTTTTTCGTTTTCATCTTTGGCATGAAGCCACCTCTATCTGTAATCTAGGCCGGCTCCTACGGAGCCGTCGGCTCCTATGGAGCCGTTCCCTGGGAGACGCCGCTCCCCTGTTTCTTCGCCTTGGGACTTAAAACCATGGACATAAACCTGCCTTCCATTGCCGGCGGCTTGTCCATGACGTATTCCCCCTCGATCTTGGCCAGAACTTCCTTCAGCACGTCAAGGCCAAGCTCGGTGTGCGCGAGCTCCCGTCCCCGGAACCTGATCGTAACCTTGACCTTGTTGCCCTCGCCCAAAAATTCGCTTACGTGCTTGGACTTGAAATCAAGATCGTGATCGTCGATTTTCGGCTGCATCCTGATTTCCTTCAGCTTAAGCAGCTTCTGCTTGCGTTTGGAATCCCTGACGCGCTTTTCGTTCTCGAACTTGAACTTGCCGTAATCCAGGATTTTAACCACGGGCGGAACGGCCTGCGGCGCGACCTCAACGAGGTCCATTCCCGCCTCGCGCGCCAGGCTCAGCGCCTCGGCGGTCGGCATGATCGACTGGACTATGGGCTGATCCCCGCCTTCCCGAATTAGGCGCACCTCCCGCACGCGGATCTGCTCATTTATGCGTAAATCCTTCTCAGACAACTGACCTCCTCAAACGGTTACCGGGGAACCTTGAAAACATAGGCGCGGCCAGGCGCGCCAGCACGCGCATTGTACCAAAAACGCGATGGTTTTGTCCAGAGGCCCTGCGGAAAGTCGCGCGCCGGAATGCGGGCTTTCCCTTACTTTCCGGCCTTGGCGACCTCGCATATGCGCGCGGCCATTTTTTTAAGCGGGACTTGCTCCATCACGTGGCCAAGCTCGCGCGCCACGCGCGGCATGCCGTAGACCACCGAGCTTTCCTCGTCCTGTCCCAGGGTCATGCCGCCTTCCTTGTAGATCGTTCCCAGGTGCTGCGCGCCGTCGCGGCCCATGCCGGTCATGATGACCCCGAGCGCGTGGTTTTGATAGGTCATGGCGATGGAGGCGAAAAGAACGTCGGCCGAAGGGCGATGGCCGGAAACCAGGGGCGCGTCGGAAAGCCGCGCGACGGCCCTGTAGCCGACCTTCTGCGCCTCCATGTGCCTGTTCCCCGGCGCGATAAGGATGCGGCCCGGCTCGATGGCGTCCCCGTCCTCGGCCTCCTTTACGGCGAGCGGGCAGATCCGGTCAAGGCTTTTCGCGAATTCGCTGGTAAAGCCGGCCGGCATGTGCTGCACCACCATGATGGGCACGGAAAGATCCGGATCCAGCTGCGAGAACACGACCCTCAGCGCGTCCGGGCCGCCGGTGCTTATTCCAATGGCGATGATCTCCGTCCTGGACGGCTCGCGCCTGCGCGCCGGCGGATTGGCCGGAGGGGCGCCGACTTTGGACAGAAGCTGCGGCAGGATGTTCTGGCTGCGCGTCGGCTGCGCGTTCGTCGGCATCGCCGCCGGCGCCGCCGCGACGGCCCTTTTTCCCTGGGACTTGCGGTACGCGCTGCCGTAGCCGTGCAGCATGCTTACCAGCGTGTCCCTTACGACGTGAATGTCCTCGGATTCCGAGCCGGAAGGCTTCTGGATAAAATCGCTGGCGCCAAGGGAAAGGGCCTCCATCGTTACCTCCGCGCCGCGCCTTGCGATGGAGGAAAGGATCACCACGGGGATCTTTATCCCCCGCTGCCGCCTGGCGCGCAGGAATTCGATGCCGTTCATCTCCGGCATCTCGATGTCAAGGACGATCACGTCCGGGCTTACGCCCCGCTCCAGCTTGTCCAGGGCGAAACGGCCGTTCATCGCCTTGTCCGCGATTTCCAGCCCCGGCGCCTCGGAAACCATGTGCCCGATAAGATTTCGCATCAGCGCGGAATCGTCGACTATCAGAACGGAAATCTCGTCAGCCACCTAAGTCCCCCTTTAGCGCGCGCCCAATGCGCCGTCTATGTCGATTTTCTGTACAAAGTCGCCCATTCGGTCTTCACGAACTCGAATTTGGTGTTCATCCCGAAAAGCGATTCCGAATGGCCAATGAATAAAAACGACTTCGGGGCCATGGCGTCCCAGAAGCGGTTGATGACGGCGGCCTGCGCCGCCTCGTCGAAATAAATGATCACGTTTCGGCAGAACACGATGTCCAGCCCGCGCTGCCCGGAATCGTGCTTGAGGTTGTGATAGTCGAATTTAACCTTGCTTTGAATGTCGGCCTTGATCCGGTACCCGCCTTCCACCTTGTCGAAGTACTTGGCGAGGAAATTCGGGGGGACCCCGTCGATCTTGCTTTCCGTGTACAGGCCTTCCTTCGCGCTCATAAGGCACTTGAGGCTGATGTCGCTGGCGAGAATGTCGAACTTCCAGCCGGGCGGGAGGATCTCGGTAAGGAGCATGGCGATGGTGTATGGCTCCTCCCCGGTGGAGCAGCCGGCGCTCCATACGCGTATCGCGTTGTTTCCGGAGCTTCTTTTGATTTTTAGAAGCTCCGGGATCACGTGGTTTTGGAGAGCGTCGAAATGCGGCTGGTTCCTGAAGAACCGCGTCAGGTTGGTCGTGATGGAATCGAGGAAGGCTTTAAGCTCCTCCTTGTCGCAGCGGATAAGCGCGAAATACTTTTCGGCGGATTCGATCCCTTTTGAACGCAGCTGCTCCTTCAGCCTGCTTTCCAGGATGGAGCGGTTTGCAGGCGTGAAGGTGATGCCGCTCTCCTGATAGATAAAGTCGCGGTATCGTTCGAAAACAGCGTCGGCAAGGAAATCATTGGCCGCCATGATCAAAGTGTAAGCCTCAGGCCCGAACTAGTCAAGCGCTGGGGCGCTCCTTTCGCGGCTCGGCTCGGCGAGGCGAAAGCGGCCTCCGCCGCCAATTTCCCCGTTTTGTTAAAAAACAGTTAAAAAAAAGGACGGCTCGCGCCTTTGCCGCAAAAATATTGGAGACGCGCTTGACATTTTTTTGACATAAGGACAAACTGCCCTTACGGTGGGGGTCATTTTTTTTGGAGGATACCTATGAAGAAAAGAGTTTTTAGCCTTGCCGCGGCCGTCGCGGCGGTCGTTCTTTCTTTCTCTTTCGCAAGCTGCGCCGGCGATGGCGCCGAGGAAGGATGGAAAATTGGCATCATTACGGGAACCGTCTCCCAGGGCGAGGAGGAGTACCTTGCCGCCAGGATGATGGAGGAAAGGTTCGGGGCCGACCGGATCATCAGGACCACGTATCCTGACAACTTCAGTGCGGAGATGGAGGTTACCATCGCCAACACGCTGGCGCTC
>WRAL01000044.1 GCA_009780285.1 Treponema sp. | reverse complement strand
CTTCCCTGCTGGATGCCATACGGCTGTCGGCCGAGAGACTTGCCGCCGACATTCCCGCCGGGTCGCGGGTCGCGATAGTCGCCTTCGATTCGGAAAGCGACGGGCTTTCGGCCTTCATCATGGACGAGCTGGCCGGCGCGCTCATCGACCTCGGCGTCGAGGTCGCGGATCGTCGGAATCTGGCGGCGGTGCTGGGCGAGATGGACCTTCACCTGTCGGGGCTGGTCAGCGACGAGACGGCCCTGTCGCTCGGCAGGTTCCTCGGCGCGGAATTTGTCGTTACAGGCGAGCTTAGGAGCCTCGGCTCATTTCTGCGCCTTTCCTCCAGGGCTATCGGCGTGGAGACGGCGGTTCTGGCAAGTTCCCCTCGCTTTGACGCGCCCAACGACGCTTCCATGCGGGAAATGATCGCAGCGCTCTCAGCCCGGCCGCTGGTTGCCGGGGATACCGTCGCGGGCGTGGAGCCTGGGAGGGGAGCCTTGCCGGAAGCCCCGCCCCGGCCGCCTTCGCAGGTCTGGGAAAGCTGGTCTTCGGTCGCCGCCGGCGGCAATCACTCCGCCGTGATAGGCGCGGACGGCTCGCTTTGGACCTGGGGGGCTAACAATGCCGGGCAAGTGGGCGACGGCACGACGGAAGACCGCGACCGCCCCGTCAGGATAGGCGCGGGCCAGGCTTGGGCCTCGGTTTCCGCCGGAGCGGGATTTACCTCGGCGATTGCGTCCGACGGATCGCTTTGGCTTTGGGGAAACAACGCGAACGGGCAATTGGGCGACGGCACGACGACGAACCGCGCGCTCCCCGTCAGGCTGGACGCGCGGGGAGGGCCGTCAAGCTGGACATCGGTCTCGGCCGGGTCGAGCCATGCGCTGGCCATTGGCTCGGACGGGTCGCTTTGGGCCTGGGGAAGCGGGACGCGGGGGCAGCTTGGCAACGGAAGGATGGCGGACAGTCGCGTTCCGGTCCGCGTCGGCGAAAGCTACGGCTGGGCTCATGCCTCCGCCGGGGACGGCCACTCGGCGGCGATTATGGCGGACGGCTCGCTTTGGACATGGGGGAGCAATTCCAACGGCCAGCTCGGCTCCGGCGCGTCCGGCCCGCGAACCGAGCGCTCCTCGCCTGTGCGGGTTGGATCGGACAACGACTGGGCCTTCGTCTCGGCGGGCTGGGCGCACACCGTGGCGGTCAGGACCGACCTTTCGCTGTGGGCCTGGGGTTCCGGCGGTTCGGGTCGGCTGGGCGACGGAACCGCAGCCGATCAGGCCGCGCCGACGAGGGTGGGCGCGGACAGGAACTGGGCGACCGTTTCCGCCGGCCGGGAACATACCGTGGCGATAGGCGCGGACGGCTCGCTGTGGGCCTGGGGATCGAACGCGGACGGCCGCATCGGCGACGGCTTCGCGACCGGGGGCGGGTGGCGCAACGACCGCCACGTTCCTACGCGGATCGCGCAGGAGCTGGACTGGGCCTTCGTCTGCGCGGGCTGGGGGCACACCGTGGCCGCGGCGACGGAGGGATCGGCGTGGGCCTGGGGCGCGAACAACCGGGGCCAGCTTGGCGATGGGCAGGTCGCCGATCCCCGCCTTCCGGTTCGAACCGCCGGCGTCCCGCGCCTGCTTGTCGGGGACGGGCGGTGACGGTTATTGATAGCACGAGCAATCCCTTCGGCGCATGCCGCCCAAGAAGGAGGCATAGAATCGATGAAAATAAGCGCGGCGTTCGCGATTGCCCTGACGGCGCAATCGGCGCAGGCGAAAAGCCCGGCATCGTCCCGCCGTATTAGCCGGCCAGCCTGTCGAAAGCCGGTTTTAGCGCCGCGTACATGCCGTCGTAAATCCCGAACATGTCTTCGTAAACGGCCTTGTTTGCCGGGCGCGGATCGTCGCGCGTGGCGACTTTTATGTTGGCGCAGGCCTCCTCAAGGTTTTTCCAAAGGCCCGCGCCAACGCCGGCGACAAGGGCAGCGCCAAACGCGCCGCCTTCCCCACTGCTTGCCTGCGTCGAGACCGGCAACTGAAAAATATCGCTAATAATTTTTCGCCAAGGCGGGGAAACGCTGCCGCCGCCGGAAGCGATCACGCCGGACATTTCCACCGGCGCGATTTCAATAATCGCGCGCGCGATCTGCTTGAGGCCGTAGGTTACGCCCTCCATCACGGCGCGGGTCATTTCGGCCTTGCCGTAGCCTTGCGCAAGGCCGATAAAGGCGGCGCGCAGGTTTGGATCGGAATACGGGCAGCGCTCGCCGGAGAGGTAGGGCAGATAAATCACGCCGCGCGATCCGGCCGGAACTGTTTCGGCGGCCTCGTTCATAAGCGCGTAAGGATCGACGCCGCGTTCCGAGGCAAGGCGGATCTCCTCCTGGCAAAGAACGTTTTTATACCATTGATAACTTCCACCGCCGGCAAGCTGCACGCCCATCACATGATAAAGATCGCTTGCATTATTGCAAAAAAATTGGAGCGCCCCTCCCTTGTTGTCCTGGTATTTTGACATTCCCATCGCGACAATTCCGCCGGTGCCAAGAATAATTCCCAGAACCCCGTCCTTCACAAGTCCCATTCCCGTGGTCTGAATCACGGCATCGCCGCCGCCGCCTACAACCGGCGTGCCTTTTTCAAGGCCGGTAAGCGCGGCGGCCTCGGCGGTAATTTCCCCGGCGATCCGGTCGGACTCGACGGCCTGAGGAAACAGGCTTTGTGGCAGGCCGAGTTTGTCAAGAAGCTCAGCGGACCAAGCGCGCTTTCTTACGTCGAAAAATCCGGTGCCCGAGGCATCGGAAACATCGGTGGCGAATTCCCCGGTCAAGAGCAGGCGCAAATAGTCCTTGGGAAGAAGGGCGTGAGTCATCCGGCCAAAGTTTTCCGGCTCTTCCTCGCGCATCCAGATAATTTTCCCGCCTTGGTAGCCCGGCAAAAGATTGTTATTGGTACGAGCAAGAAGCCGCTCCAGGCCGCCAAGCCCTTCGACAATCCGCGCGCATTGCGCGTCGCAACGAGAATCGTTCCATAAAATGGCGCGGCGAATTACTTTGCCGTCCTTGTCAAGCGGAACAAGGCCGTGCATTTGGCCGGACAAACCGAGCGAGCCAATCTCGCTTGCGCCAATGCCCGACTTAGCGATAGCCTTTCGAAGGCTTTCGCAGGCCGCCTTCCACCAGTCAGCCGGATCCTGCTCGTTCCAATTTGGCCTGGGCGAATAAAGCGGATACGATTCCGTGGCGCTTGCAAGCACCGCCGCTTTATTATCCATCACGATTGCCTTGCAGCCGCTCGTTCCGATGTCAATTGCCGCGATATGCTTTTTCATGCAAGCCTCCTTTTTGCCAAGTCGCAATATTCTTTGTCGATTTCCATGCCGATAAAAAATCTATTGGCATAAAATTTGCAAGCCACGCCCGTGGTTCCGCTTCCACAAAATGGGTCGATAATAATGTCATCCTCTTTTGTAGAGGCAAGAACAATGCGCTTTAAAAGATCGAGCGGCTTTTGCGTGGGATGTTTTCCAAATTCTTTTTCGGGATTTTTTGGAGTCGCCATTGACCAAAGGGATCGCATCTGGGTATTTTCTTTTTTTAGCGTATCTTCCGGGAAAATTCCGTTTTTCATTGCGTCGTAATTAAAAGTATGTTTTGCCTGTTTGTCCTTCCGCGCCCACAAAAGCGTTTCATGCGAGGCCGTAAAAAAACGGCAGCTTAAATTAGGCGGCGCATTCGGCTTGAACCATACAATGTCGTTCAAAATATGAAAATCATTTTTTTGAAGCAAATAGCCGCATTGGTAAATGCTGTGGTACGTGCCTGAAATCCAAATCGTGCCTTCCGGCTTTAATACCCGGCGGCAAGCCAGAATCCACTCATTGTGAAAAACCGTGTCTTCCTCAAAGCCGTTGCTTTTATCCCATTGGCCCTTGTTCACATTGGCCATTTTTCCATTCCGGCAGGTAAATCCGTCGTTCGAAAGCATGTAGGGAGGATCGGCAAAAATCATGTCCACGGAATTTTCAGGGATTAAGGCCAGAATTTCCAGGCAGTCCCCGTTAAACAAAACCGCGCGGTCCGTTTCCAGAACCGGCGGAAATTCTTTTGTTGGCAATTTGGAGAAAATATCTTTGCCCATATCGCCTCTTTCTCAAATAGTTCGACAGGTTTGTCGCCCGTTCTTACCTTGCGCCCGGCCCGGTTCGAACGGGCTACCTACGGATTCGAAGTCCGTTGCTCTATCCAGGTGAGCTACGGGCGCGCGTCGCCTTTTAAAGCTTTTTCCACTGTATCAGGGCCCGGCGCGAGCGTCAAGCCCCTTTCGCGCCTCAATTCCGGCGGGCGAAATACCTTTGGGCGTTTTCAAAGGAAATATCCCGCGCCATGCCCGCCAGCAATTCGAAGTCGTCGGGGGCCTCGCCGTTTTCCGCCCAGGCGCCAAGGATATTGCAAAGAATCCTGCGAAAATATTCATGGCGCGGATACGAAAGAAAACTGCGCGAGTCGGTGAGCATTCCGACAAAGCGCGAAAGAAGGCCGGTGTTCGCCAAGACGCGAATCTGCGCCTCCATTCCGTCGATATGATCGAGAAACCACCAACTAGAGCCAAGCTGGATTTTTCCGGGAATGGCTTTTTCGCCGGGACAGGCGCCTTGAAAACAGCCGGCAAGCGTGGCCATTGGATAAAAATCCTTGATATTAATGCTATACAAAATTATTTTGGGCAGCTTGCCACGGAAATACAGAAGGTCCATAAAATGCGAAAGCTTTTCGGCGACCGGGCCGTCGCCCGCTGCATCAAAGCCGGTATCCGCGCCGAGCGAATCAAAGGCGGCGCTGTTGTTGTTGCGCAGCGCGGAAACATGCAATTGCATTGCCCAGCCTTTGTCGGCATATTCGCCGCCAAGAAAATTCATGATAAAAGTTTTCCATGATTCACTTTCGCGGGCATTGGGCTGTTTGCCTTCAAGCGCAAGGGCGAAAATGCCAGCCGTTTCGCTTTCCCACTTGGAAAAGTTTATTTCATTAGGCCTTGCAAGGACGGGATCCGATGAGGCCGTCGCGAAAGGCGCGAAATCAAGGCCGTGATCGGAAGTAACGCAACCCATGCGATCAAAAAAATCAATGCGCGATCGCAGCGCCGTTAAAAGATCCTCAAGCGAGCCTATGCGCGTTCCGGCCGACTCGCCAAGCTTGGCGACATACTCGGCGAAATCAGGCTTTGTGATATTGATGATACGATCCGGCCTGAACGAAGGCAGCGTTTGAGTTGCCGTTCCTTCCACGCCAAGCGTTTTTAGCTTGCCGTGCCATTCAAGGCTATCCGCCGGATCGTCGGTTGTTCCCACGGCGCTTACGTTCATCTTTTCGAATATGCCAAAAACCGAAAGCTCGGGATCGCTTGCAAGCTTTTCGTTCGCGGCCTTCCATATCGCCGGAGCGCTTTTTGGGTTTAGCGTTTCGTTTATGTCGAAATAGCGGCGCAGTTCAAGGTGAGTCCAGTGGTACAGCGGATTTCCGATCAGCCTGGGAACGGTGTGCGCCCATGCCATGAATTTGTCGAAAGGCTCCGCCGCTCTGGTTACAAGCTCCTCGCTAATTCCGTTGGCGCGCATTTGCCTCCATTTATAGTGATCGCCGCCAAGCCAAATGTCGGCAAGGTTGTCGAAGCGACGGTTTTCGGCTATTTCGCGCGGGTTTAGATGGCAATGATAGTCGAAAATCGGCTGCCGCGCCGCCGCTTCGTGGTACAGGCGCTTCGCCATGTCCGTCGAAAGCAAAAAGTTAGCGTCCATAAACTTTTTCATGGCCTATAGTACGCCGAGGCGCGCCACCTGCGCAACCAGCGCGTTGGGCTTGCGCAGGCGCGGCCTTTGCCGGCATACTGGAAAAATGGAAATTGCGGCGCAGGGCGCGCCTGATCTGGATAAAAAGACGAGGCTGATAAAAATAGCGTCGCTTACGGCGCTGATCGGAAACGCGGCGCTGGCGATCGCGCAGATTGCGATCGGCATTTACGCGGGGAGCCTCGCGGTAATTGGCAACGGGATCGATTCCTCGACCGACGTGGCGATCGCGATTATGGCGCTGGTGGTTTCGCGCATTATTTCAAGGCCGGCGGACGCGGGGCATCCCTGGGGGCATGGACGAGCGGAAACCGTCGCGACGGCGATTCTTTCCTTCGCGCTTTTTTTCGCCGGCGCGCAGCTTATCATCAGTTCGACCGGGCATATTATTTCCGGCGCGGAAAGGGAAGCGCCGGAATTGCCGGCGCTAATCGTAACGCTTGTCGTAATTGTTGTCAAATTTTTTCTTGCCTGGTCGCAACATGCGCTGGGAAAAAAGGCCGACTCGCTTATGCTTAAGGCCAACGCAAAAAATATGTCGGCGGACGTTCTTCTTTCCGCCGGCGTTCTTGCCGGCATTGGAATGTCAATGTTTTTTGGAATCGGCATGATCGATTCGGTAGCGGCGCTTTTGGTTGGGCTTTGGGTGATTAAATCCGCCATCGGCATTTTTATCGAAGCGAACACCGAATTAATGGACGGCGGCTCGAGCCGGGAATTTTACAAGGCTATTTTCGACGCGGTTAAGTCCGTCGACGGCGCGGAAAGCCCGCACCGAGTTCGTATGAGGCGCATCGCCGGCTATTGGGACATTGACATAGACATCGAGGTTCAGCCGGAAAAAACGGTCCTGGAAGGGCACAAAATCGCTTCCCTTGTCGAGGCGGCGATCAAGGCGCGCGTGGACAATGTTTACGACATCGTCGTCCATGTCGAGCCGGCCGGCAGCGCGGAAGAGGAAAGCTTCGGCCTGGACGAAAAGGCTTTTCCCTAGGCCGGGAGTTTGATGCCGCCGCATCCTGCCATTATATTGACAATTGCAGGATAGCACCCATATACTTGCTATGGAGGCATTATGACAAACGCCACGATACAAATACGCACTGACGCCGCGGTAAAAGAAGAGGCGGATTCGATCTTTGCCGGACTTGGAATCACCATGTCCGACGGCATCAATATTTTTCTTCGCCAAGTTCAGATTCACAAGGGGTTCCCATTTGAAGTCCGGCTTAGTCGACCAGCGACCGAAAGCGACAGGCAAACGACCGAGGAGCGTCTTGCCCATATCAGAAGTTTGGCGGGAAAATATGGGGACTGCTCTTTCTCGACGGAACGGCTTTTTGAGGAACGCCTGAGGGACAGGAAACGCGAGAATGCAAAATAGCTACGTGCTTGATGCCTGCGCTCTCATCGCATTCTTCAAGCGCGAGGAAGGATGGGAGTGTGTCAGCGATCTTATCGAAAAGTCCCTTTTAGGCGAGCTTCGCCTCATTATGAGCAAATACAATCTTCTGGAAGTTTATTACGGCTTCTACGGTAACGACGGCAGGGAGAAGGCGGAGGAAATACTTCTGGATGTACTGTCCTTGCCCATTCGGATTGTGGGGGAAGCTGGATGATCTCGTCTTCTTTGAAGCAGGACGGCTAAAGGCGACTTACGGAATTTCTTTGGCCGATGCGATCGCTCTGGGGCTTGCGTCCTCTGCCGGAGAGCCGTTGATAACCTCGGATCATCACGAATTTTCCGCCATAGAGCAAAATGAGAACATCGCCATCATGTGGTTCAGGTGATCCGCCAGACTGTTATTGAGCCAATCGCCCCTTCTTGCCCACAAAAAAAGCCCGTCCTAAGACGGGCCAAAAGCTCCCCCGTGGTGATTTGAACACCAGACCCAGTGGTTAACAGCCACTTGCTCTGCCAGCTGAGCTACAGGGGATTGCTTGTCTTCACTATCGGATTTTTTCGGGAAAATGTCAAGCGCCTTTTCCCGTCGCGCGAAATTTTCTGGCCTTGACCGTTGGCATCCATTGTCGATGGACCCTCCGATCAAGTCGGCGCGCAGCCGCGAAGCGGGCGACGGTTTTGGGCCAATACGGCAATTGATTGTTTCGCTTGGCGAAGGGCGCGCGGGGGCGCTTTCCGGGGAGGTTGACTATTTTTCGTCAAGCCGGCATTTTAAAGCCATGAAGGAGAACCCCGACGGCGCGAGCGCTGATGTAATTTTTGTTCTTCCGAACGAATGCCGCCATGTGGCGGAAAGCCTGTTTCCCCCAAGCGGGGCGCCCTGTCCAAGCGCCGCCGCCTCGGCCGGTTTTGCCAAGGCCCTGGGAATTGGCGCCGAGTACGAGCGGCTTATGTCCGTCGGCCGGGACGACGAGGCCATGCGCAAGTTTCTGGGCCATTTCCGCAATAATTTGGATCTTCTAATACAGAAGACCTGGGTCGAAAAAACCGACGAGCTGCGAAAGGAAAAACTTCAGGACAAGCTTTCACCGCTCGTCGCGCTGATCGAGCAGGGCGATTTTCCCCGCGCGATTGGGGAATTTGGGACGATTCTGAGCGAGCTGGCCTACCTCCTTTTTGGGGATCAAAGCGCCGGCGCCGATTTTACCGAATACACTTTTCGCATCGACATAGAGATGGGCCTTTTTTGGTGGTACGGCGCCCGCATCGTCGCTATGGCGCCGGGCGCGACGACGCCGGAGAGCGACGAATATTGCTGGGCGCTCCTGCTTATCGGCCTTTGCTATCTGACCAACTTTTAGGCTTCCGCGATGGAGGAAACGGGATTCCTTCTTTTGGACCTGCGCGCCCCGCTGGAATACGCCGAGGCGCCGGTCGAGCCTTTTTCCCGGCTTTTTTCCGCCGG
>WRAL01000043.1 GCA_009780285.1 Treponema sp. | reverse complement strand
GGCCCGGCCGGTCGCGCCGGTGGAAAAGCCCTGGGCGGCCAACGGCGATTCCGGCTCCCGGCCCTGCAACGCGGTTTCTTCCATTAATCTGTTGGCGGAAGGGCTGGAAAAGATGATCGTCGACCGCTTCAGGGTCTACGACAAGATCATCGAGAACGAGGTGATGGTGGAAAGTTCGGTGAAGGAGGGCGACGAGATAGCGATTGTGGCCTACGGCTCTCCGGCGCGCATCGCGCTGAACGCCATCGAGGAGCTCGGAAGGCAGGGCGTTAAGGCCGGCCTTATCCGGCCGATAAGCCTGTGGCCCTTTCCTTACGGCGTCTTCAAAAATCTGCCGGGCTCCGTAAAGAACGTCCTGGTGATAGAGCTTTCGATGGGCCAGATGCTCGAGGACGTTCGTCTGGGGCTTGAGGGAAGGAAGCCTGTTCATTTTTACGGCCGCGCGGGAGGCTCGATTTTCGAGCCGGCGGAGATAGTCGCCAAGGCGCTGGAAGTTGCGCGGGGGACAAAGTAATGGAAAAAATAGTTTACGAAAAAAGCCGGGGGCTGACCGACGTTCCGCTGACCTATTGCCCCGGCTGCCTTCACGGCACGATCCACAAGCTGATCGCCGAAACCCTGGTCGAGCTGGGCGTACTGGAAAAGTCCATCGTGATAGCTTCCGTGGGCTGCTCGGTTCTATCCTACAAGTTTTTCAACTGCGACGGCATTCAGGCCTCGCACGGGCGCGCTCCGGCGGTGGCAACTGGCGTAAAGCGCGTCCTTCCGGACAAAGTTGTTTTTACCTACCAGGGCGACGGGGATCTCGCCTCCATCGGCATGGCGGAGATTATCCACGCGGCGCATAGGGGCGAAAACATCACGGTGATTTTCGTCAACAACGCGATCTACGGCATGACCGGCGGCCAAATGGCCCCGACCACGCTGGTAAACCAGAAAACAAGCACGACTCCCCTGGGAAGAAGCGAGGCCACGACCGGCCGGCCGCTTAAGACCAGCGAGATGCTGGCGCAGATCCCGAGCGCGTCCTACATAGAGCGGGTGAGCGCGCACGACGTGCCGCATCTTATCAAGGCCAAGCGCGCCATCAAAAAAGCCTTCGAAAGGCAAATATCCGGCGGCGGATTTTCCCTGGTCGAGGTTCTTTCAACCTGCTCGGTGGGCTGGAACATGACGCCGGTGGAAGCGGCCAAGTTCGCGGGAACCGGCCTTATCGAGTACTTCCCGCTGGGCGTTTTCAAGGACGACGGGGAGGGCGCGAAATGACGACAAGAATGGTTTTTTCCGGCTTTGGCGGCCAGGGCGTGCTGACCCTTGGCGAGGTGGTGGCGGCGATCGCGATGGAGAAGGGCAGGAACGTTACCTGGATACCGTCCTACGGCGCGGAAATGCGCGGGGGCACGGCCAACTGCGCCGTTATTGTCTCCGACCGGGTTATAGGCAGCCCCTTAGTGCTCTCCGACATAGACATCCTTTGCGCCATGAACGGCCCGTCGCTGGACAAATTCCTTCCTAAAATGAAGAGCGGCGGCCTCGTTCTGACGAATTCTTCCATAGTAACGGAGCGGCCCGAGGCGCCCGGGCTTGAGGTTCTGGAGATTGACGCGACAAACATCGCCGTGCGGGTGGGCAACCCCCGCGTGGCGAACATGGTGATGCTTGCCGGCTTTATAAAAAAGACCGAAATGTTCAGCCTGGAGGACGTTACCGCCGTTCTCCAGCAGCGCTTCGCCAAAAGCCGCAGCAAGGACATGGTGCCGCTGAATGTGCGGGCGATAAAGGAAGGAATGGAGGGCCTCGCGGCCTTTTGATCTAGAGCCTTTTGATCTAGGACCTTTGATCCGTGGCCCCCTGCGGCTGGCGGGCGCGCGGGCCGCAGGGCATTCGTGAAGGGAATCTTGGACTTCTGTAGGAAAAACCGCCGGGCTTGGCCCGGCGGTTTTAGGTTGGCGGGGCTTTGATTCTGGGCAACCATGCGTGGAGTTTGTAGGCGGGCTTTAGCCCGCCTACAAACTCCGAGGCCAAAGCGCCTTTGGCGCTTTGGCCCGCGCAGGGGGCATGTTGGACTAAAGGCCGCGTTCCTGTAGGAAAAAACACTTTTGGGGGCATTGGCCCCGAAAGTGTTTTTAGGTTGAAGGGAGTCATCTCTGCCTCCTCGTTCCCCCCAAATTAAGAAAGGAGAAAGCGCCATGGACACGCTTTTTACGGCAGACCAAGCATTAATCGATAAAGTTATTGATAAAGAATGGATC
The DNA here is from genome assembly GCA_009780285.1 of Treponema sp. GTDB lineage: Bacteria > Spirochaetota > Spirochaetia > Treponematales > Breznakiellaceae > WQXQ01. The sequence continues at coordinate 6,464 of WRAL01000043.1, read as the reverse complement.
ATGTTTCAAAGGGTGAACGAGGAATCCGGCAGCCGCGCGTCGTGTCAAGAGGATCGGCATACATTTAACGGAATGCGGCGCGCCCAATTTGAAGCATGGTCGCAGGAGGCGCTGGAATCTTATTTTAACGATCTTACACTCGCCGCGTTAGCCGGGCGCAATCTTTTGAAGGAAAAGTATATCCACATGATGAAAGCAACAGCGCCGGCCGATTACGAATTGCTGTTGCCCCAAGTCGCCATGCCGACGGCAGAAACGGCGGCCCTTGCCAGCCGCCTCTCAAATAAAATTGTGGAACAGGCAAAAGAAGTCCACGGGAAATACGCGCAGGTCGCTAAATTTGGGCGCCCCATAGATGCTTCCCAAGACAATAACGGGGAAACATCTATAGAAACGTACCAAATGGGCGAGATGCTGACCTATTCGAAAAAGACGCTTGTCGCGCTCAGCCTGCACATAGAGGCTTTGGAAAAAGTCGGCGTTTTGTTCGCGCAAGCGTTGCTGGAAAATACGGTTAAATTTTATAACTATAATTCGCTTGCCGAGGCAGACGCTGCCGCGGGAACAATGTTATGAAAGAATTTTTCGAGCGCCTTGACGGCTTGTACAGAGCTGGCGATAAAGCGGGCGTGGAAGCGGCGCTGAAAGAAAAAATTAGGGAAATGGCCGCGACGGAACAGGCCGCTCAAAGAGCTTCTCTTTACAATGAACTTGCCGGCTTTTATCGGGGCGTCAGCCGTTACGAGGAATCCCTCGATGCCTTTCAACAGGCCTGTGGTATTTTCGAGGAACTCGGCCTGGAACAAACGCAGAACTATGCCACCCTTTTGATTAATATGGCGGGCCTCTACCGCCTAATGAAAAAGCTGAAAGACGCGGAAGTCCTTTTTCTAAAAGTAAAACAGATATTGGAAGATTTGAATTGCCGCGTCGATTACGTTTACGCAAGTCTTTTGAACAATCTTTCCCTTGTGTACCAGGATATGGGCCAAATGAGAGACGGGATTGACTATGCCCTGCAAGCGCTGGAACTTCTTGAAAATTTTGAAAATATGGAACATGAAATTGCCACAACGCTCGGTAATCTTGCCTCCATGCGGATGCACGAGGGGGACACGCAAGATGCGCAGCGGCTTATTTTGCAGGCCATTTCTTTGTATGAAAAGATGCCGCAGGAAAGCGCCCATCATAGTACCGCGCTGGCAACTTACGCGGCGATTCTTTTTTTACATAAACAGTATGAAGATTCCTTGCGCTTCTACCGGCAGGCAATCGCGCTTACGGAAAAATATTTTGGCAAAAATATTGAATATGCAATGGTGGAATACAATATTTCCAAGGTTTACGCGGCGCTTGGGGATAAGGAATCGGCCGTTCGCTGCCTTAAGTCGGCGGCTCAGTTGGCCGAGGCGATTTTTGGCGCGGAGCACCATCAAAGCAAAGCCTACAGAGCCGAACTTAAACAGCTCCAGGAGCTTTCCTGAAAGGCCTGGATATAAGCCGCCAATATTTTGCGGAGACGGCGCTGCCCCGGCTTAAGGCCGATTTCCCCGAGCTGTTTCCCCGCTTGGCGGCGGGGCTTGTGGGCAATGGCTCTGAATGTTTTGGCTACGATGACGAAATATCGCAGGATCACGACTGGGGCGCTGATTTTTTTCTCTGGCTGACAGAGGCCGACAGAGAATCCGCCGCGGCGCTTTCCGACTGGAAATGGAAACTATTTAAACAGCATCCCCCCGCGTTTGTCCGGAAAACCTCCGCCTATGGCGCAAAAATCGGCGTGATGACCTGCGCGGAGTTTTACGCAGGGCTTATTGGCTGCCCCGAAGGCCCAAAGACAATGCAGGAATGGTACGCCGCTCCGGAAGAAAATTTCGCGCTGGCCGTTAACGGGGAAGTGTTTATAGATGGCGCGGGGGAGTTTGCCGCCACGCGAAAACTTTTGCTCGGCTACTTCCCCGAAGATTTACGGCGGAAACGGATTGCCGCAAAATGCATGGCCGTCGCGCAGACAGGGCAATACAATTTAAGCCGGTGCCTGAAGCGAAAGGATTATGTGACGGCACGTATCGCGCTTGCGCGTTTTACGGAAAACTTTATTGCGCTTGTTTTTTTGCTTAACCGTGTTTACCGGCCCTACTACAAATGGGCGTTCAAAGCGATGATGGAACTGCCAGTACTCGGAGCGTCGGCAGGGGAGCTGCTGGGAAAAATGGCGGCGACCGGAGGGTTTGACAAGAATTCCGTTACCGCGATAAAGGCGTGTATTGAATCGCTTTGTTCGATGGCCGCGCAAGAGCTGCGCAAACAAGGGCTAACCTCTTCCACTGATTCGTTCTTTGCCACATTGGGCGAGGATGTTTCTTTGGGCATAAAGGACAAGGCCTTGCGCTGCCTTCCTCCGCAGTATGATATATAAGGCTTTCCTATAGCAAGGAGTTTGTATGAAAAAGAATATTTTAGCGATTGGCGGCAGCGCTTTTACAGGGCGCGCGTTTTCTATGGAGTGCGACCATGAAGCGGGCATTTCTTTACAAGTTGTAAACCGTGGTAATCTTCCTCTTAACCTTTCCAATGTGCGGGAATACAGGTGCGACAGGCGCGATCCTGAACGGCTAGCCGCTCTGCTTCCACAAACTCCGTTGGACGCTATCGTTGACTTCTGCGGGTATCTTCCGGGGGATGTCCGCATGGCGACGCAGGCTTTGGCAGGGCGGTTTAGGCAATACATTTTTGTCAGCACCGTTAATGTATATGAAAATGCGGACCGAAAACCCAAGGCGGAAGGGGATCCTGTAGCCGAGCCTTCCGGCGGGAACCCTGTAGCGGACTACATCGGCGGAAAGATACGGCTGGAGCAGGAACTTAAAGACGTATGCGCCGAATTGGGCGCAGCCTATACCATTTTACGACCCACGTTTATTTACGGCCCCTTTAACTACGCTCCGCGCGAATCGTGGTTTATCGAACAAATTGCGCGGGGCCGGCCAATTCCGATGCCGGCAGACGCCTCGTCTCAATTTCAGTTTGTGTATGTACGGGACGTTGCCCTAGCCGCGATTGCCTGCGCCGGAGACAGCCGCGCCTATAACGAGGTGTTTAACCTTGCCGCGCCGGAAGAAATTACCTACACACGTTTGCTGTCGGAATTGGAGCGCTGCAACGGGAAGCCCTTTGAAACATACGACGTGACCGTGCAGGAAGTTCTTCAGCAAAATTTGCCGCTTCCTTTTCCCTTGACGGCCGAGGAAAACGAGCTCTATAGCGGCGAAAAATTTGCCGCAACGTTTGATTTTCAATACACGGATTTTTCTCAAGGAATGGAGAAAACATTTCAAGCGTTTTATTCGAGCATGGCAACGCATTAGCCTGGAGGAGTGGCAAAATTGATTTCCGTGGGGCGTAGCATGGCGTGTTTGCCAAAACCGAAAAAGCGCGCTATGCTGATCTCGGAGGCTCAAATGACGATTTTTAGAAAGCTGATAGCGCCGCTTATCGCGGCGGCGCTGACGGGCGCGTTCCTGCTGGCCGGATGCGCCGGCACGGCAAGGCCCGTGCAACGGGAGGCGGGACGCTCTTACGAGCTCGTGCTGCTTCATACCAACGACCATCACGGCACGGTTTTGCCGGCCAATTCTCGCGGCGGGCTTGCCGAGCGGGCGACCTTCGTCGAGCAGGTTCGCGCGGCGCATTCGAACGTGCTCCTCCTTGACGCCGGCGACATGAACACCGGCACGGCGCTTTCAAACATGTTCGCCGCCGAGCCGGACATCCTGGCCTACAATATGATGGGCTACGACGCCATGGCGGTCGGCAATCACGACGTTTCCTATGGAAGGGAACGCTTCGAGATGCAGCAGGCGCTGGCCGACTTCCCGATTTTCGCGTCCAACGTTATGGACGGCCGCAATTTCCTTGGCGGGCGCCAGTACCTGGTACAGGACTTCGACGGCTTCCGCGTGGGGATTTTCGCCCTGACGACTATTCGCACGCGCGAGATCGCCGGCGGCGGGACTTTCGTAGCCGGCCTTAATTTTATGCGCGAGATCGAGGCGGCTCGCAGCGCGGTAGACCTGCTGCGCAACAGGGAGCGCGTCGACATAGTGATCGCGCTTACCCACATAGGCGACGTTCGCGAAAGCGACGCGCAGGTACGCTCGCCGGATCTTGCCGCCGCGGTGCCGGGGATCGACATTATCGTTGACGGCCATTCGCATACTCGCATGGCGCAGCCGCTGCGCGTGGGGGACACGCTTATCGTAAGCGCGCACGAGCGCGGCGGGATCGTCGGCAAGGCGGTAATTTCCATCGTTGACGGCGCCATCGCCGGCTTCGACTGGGAGCCGGTCGAGATCGTCGGCTTCGCGCCGCAGCCCCAGGTAGCCTCGATGCTGGCGCCCTTCGTCGCCGGCGCCGAGGCCGCGCTGAGCGAGGTGGTGGGCTACGCGGCCAGCGAGTTCTATTTTGGAAATCGCCTTCCCCGGTACCAGGAAACCGCGATTGGGAACCTTGTTTCCGACGGCCTTGCCTGGTTCATTCGGGACGTTTTCAACCAGAGCATCGACTTCGCCTTCACGAATGGCGGCAACATTCGCGCGCCGCTTCCGGCCGGAAATATGACGCGCGGGGACATTCTTACCGTGCTTCCCTTTGAAAACTTTCTGTACGTCGTCTCGCTTACCGGCGCGGAAATTATCGAGCTTTTCGATTTTATCGCGACGATTCCGCAGGGCGCCGGCGGCTTTCCGCAGTTTTCGGCGGACGTTCGCTACACGCTGAACATTCCCGAAGGCAGAATTGAAGGCCTTACGATAGGCGACGCTCCGGTGGATCCGAGCAGGACCTACCGCTTCGCCACCAACGACTTCCTGCTTTCAGGCGGGGACGGCTATGTCGCGCTTACGCGCTCGACGGAGCCTTTTTCCACCTCGATGCTGTTCTCCGACGTGGTGATCGATTACATCCAGTCGATGGGCGGCCCCGTGGTTCCGGCCACCGATGGCCGCATGGTCGTTATAGGCGGGGCGCAGTAGGCCCTTCGCGGGGCGGGGGCGGCAATCGCCGGCTCCCGCCCCTGCGCTTTACTTTGCGGCCTTTCTCGATGATGCTAGTATTCCGGAATATTAAAATGACGGTATGCAGGTTGGGGTAATTCCTTGCCCGGCAAGGAATTGTCGAACGTTGCGATTTTGCAAACCGAATATTCCGGAACACTATTGATAGGTGGCTGTGGCCAGTTTTGGCTAGAAGGCGCCCGCAGGGCGTTGGATTGCTCCTCTTCATTGCCACGGAGCGTCTTGCCTTTATTGTCCGCGAAGGGTTTAATACCCCGCCATTCATGGCGGGGTTGTTGCTTGACTGCGGGCTTTGGCCTTTCCGCTGAAAATCGTAAAATCCCTACATTGCCCGCTCTTTTCTATACAGGCATTAAAATCGACCATTTTGCGCTGTCCCATTAGGGCGCCTTGCGCCTCCTCGCGCCATCGCGTATAACGAAACAGTGAAAAAAATCGACGCGCGGGGCATCGCCGGCGCGCTTAGCGAAGGGGGCAGCGTCGCGTCGAGGCTTGAGGGCTTCGAAACCAGGCAGGCGCAGCTCGACCTGATGGAACTTGTCGCGCGCTGCTTTGCCGACGACGCGATCGGGGTCGCGGAGGCCGGCACCGGCGTGGGGAAATCCTTCGCCTACCTTCTGCCGGCGCTGCGGCACGCCGAGGAAACCGGCGAGCGCGTGGTAATCTCCACCGCCACGATAACCCTCCAGCAGCAGCTTTTCGGCAAGGACATTCCGCTGGTGATCGAGGCCACCGGATCGGGCGTAAAGGTGGCGCTGGTAAAGGGCAGGGCGAACTATGTTTGTCTGGCGAGGCTTTACGACGCGCTGGCCGAGCCGGATCTTTCCGGCGACGAGGAAAAGTCCGAAATCGAAAGCATCGCCGAATGGGCGAAAACCAGCGCCACCGGCGCGCGCGACGAGCTTCCCGGCGTCGTTTCCGGCGAGCTTTGGTCGAGGATCTGCGACGACGCGGATGTCTGCGCCGGCAAGCGCTGCCACTTAGTCGGCAAGTGCTTCATGATCGCGCGTCGAGCCCAGGCCGCGGCCGCCGGAGTCGTCGTCGTCAACCATCACCTTCTTTTCGCCGACATCGCCGCGCGCAAGGACGGCGCCGGATACGCGGCGACCGCTGTTCTGCCGCCCTATTCCCGCGTCGTGATCGACGAGGCGCATACAATCGAGGACGCGGCCACGTCGTTTTTTTCCAAGGAATTTTCACGGGCCGGAATCCTCAGCCGGCTGGGAAGGCTGCACAGGCGGCGGCGCGCCCAGCAACGCGGCCTTTTCCCGCGGCTCTGCGCCTTTTTGTCGGGTACGGACAACCGCCTGAAGGATATCGCCGCGCTGGTGGACAAGGCGCGCCTGGCCGCTCACGCAATCGACGATCCGGCGCTGGCGCTCTGCGGCG
>WRAL01000042.1 GCA_009780285.1 Treponema sp. | reverse complement strand
TTCGAAACCCTGCCGCCCCAGGCCGTCTCCGACGGAATGGCCGAGATCATAAAGCATGGCATGATAGCCGACGCGGAGCTTTTCCGAGGGCTTGAAAAAACAAGCCTTGGCGAGGCCTGTTATCGCAGCGCCTGCGTCAAGGCGGCCATAGTCTCCGACGACGAGTTCGACCGGGGCCGGCGCGGGCTATTGAACTTCGGCCATGCCGTGGCCCATGCGCTGGAAAAAATCGCCGGCTACGATCTTTCCCACGGAAGGGCCGTGGCCATAGGCATGAGCGTGATGGCCCGCGCGGCGGCGCGCGAGGGGCTTTGCGGCGCCGAATGCCCGCGCGAGCTTGAAAAGGCGCTTGCGCGCCACGGGCTTCCGACGCGCTGCGAGACGGAAGCGGCGGAAATCGCGCGGGCCGTCATCAACGACAAAAAAAGAAAGGGAAGCGCTATATCGCTGGCCGTTCCAAGGGAGATAGGGCGCGCCGAGATGATCGATATGCCATTAAAAAATTTTGAAAAATTCATTGAACATGGGGTGAGGGAATAAATGGATATGAGAATAAGCCCTTCGAGGCTATCCGGCGCGGTGGACGCTGTTTCGTCAAAATCATTCGCGCACAGGCTTTTGATCTGCGCGGCGCTTGCGCAGAAGGAAACGCGCATACGAATTCACGGCATGTCGGACGACGTGCTTTCCACGATTCAGTGCATAAAGGCGATGGGCTGCGCCGTCAAGATCGAAAGGACGGAGATTTTGGTAAGCCCGGCGCAGGAGCGGCCGGCCGGCGCCGTGGAGCTCGACTGCGGACAAAGCGCTTCCACGGCAAGGTTTCTGATGCCGGTGGCCGCGCGCCTTTTCGAAAAGTTCAGCATGACCGGCCAGGGAAGGCTGCCCAAGCGTCCCATGCATCCTCTGTGCGAGGCGATGGAACGCGCCGGCTGTCGTTTCGACAACGATCACCTGCCGCTTACCTGCGAAGGAAAAATGGCCTCCGGCAATTTCAAGATCGGCGGCGACGTGTCGTCGCAGTTCGCCTCCGGCCTTCTTCTGGCCCTGCCGCTTATGGACGCGGGGAGCAGCGTCGAAATCGTCGGGCACCTTGAATCCGCCGGCTACGTTAACATGACCGTCGAGGCCATAGCGCTTTTCGGCGTGGCCATCGAAAAAAACGAAGACGGCGCCTATCGAATAACCGGCAACCGCAGGTACGATTCGCCGGGCCTCGCGGTTCCCGAAGGCGACTGGTCGAACGCGGCCTTTTTCCTTTGCTCCGGCGCGATGGGCGGGGGCGCCGTTACCGTGCGCGGGCTTTCGACCGGCTCGGAGCAGCGCGACAAGGAAGTGGTGGACGCGCTGGGGCGTTTCGGCGCGAAGGTCGAAGTTGACGAGGCGGCCGGCACGGTAAGCGCGTCCAGCTCAGGGCGCCTGCGCGCCACCGAAATCGACGCGACCCACGTTACGGATCTGATCCCGGCCTTGGCCGTCGTCGCAAGCGTCGCCGAGGGAGAGACCAGAATCGTCAACGCCCAGCGTCTGCGCTTCAAGGAAAGCGACAGGATCAAAAGCACCTGCGCGATGCTTTCCGCGCTGGGCGCCGACGCGAGGGCCACCTCCGACGGCATTGTCATACGGGGCAAGCAGAGGCTGCGCGGAGGGGTGGTGAACGGAGCCGGCGATCACAGAATAGTGATGGCGGCGGCGACCGCCGCATGCGCCTGCGAAAGGCAGGTCCTTATCGAGGATTTTCTTTCCGTGAATAAATCCTATCCCACTTTTTTCGGGGATTTCAAAACGCTTAAAGGTATTAGCGATGTCGTCTAGCCTGGGCCAAAAGCTCAAGGTTCATGTTTTCGGGCAGTCCCATTCGCGCGGCCTTGGAGTGGTAATGGACGGGTTTCCGGCCGGCGAGGAAATCGACATGGATCGCGTTCGCGCCTTCCTGCTCAGGAGATCCGGCGGCAAGGAAAAAGGCGCGCACTCCACCGCGCGCGAGGAAAGCGACGAGCCGGAAATTCTAAGCGGGCTTTTAGGCTCGAAAACCTGCGGCGCGCCTCTTTGCGCTATTTTCGCCAATGACGACGCGCGAGGCGAGGACTACGAGAACTTGAGCCTTGTGCCCCGCCCTTCCCACGCCGACTATGCGGCCTTCGTAAAGCATGGCGGGCAAAACGACCGGCGCGGAGGCGGACATTTTTCCGGCCGGCTTACCCTCCCCCTTTGCTTCGCAGGCGCTGTGTGCCTACAGGCTTTGGAACGCAAGGGCGTTAGCGTTGACGCGCGGATAGCCTCGATAGAAAATATTAATGACGATCCTTTTGACTGGGAAAGCGCGAAAAAATTTTATTCCGACGATTTTCCCACGGCAAGCCGGGAAGCCAGCGAAAAAATGAGGCGCGCGATCGAAGAAGCGGCGGCGCAGGGCGACTCAGTGGGCGGCACGATCGAGTGCTGCGTTCGCGGCCTGCGCGCCGGGCTGGGAAGCCCGTTCTTCGACACGGTGGAAGGCCGCCTGGCCCAGGCGCTGTTCGCGATTCCGGCAGTCAAAGGCGTTGAGTTCGGCGCCGGCTTTGGCGCGGCGGCCATGCGCGGCAGCGCCTGCAACGATCCCTTTTTTATGGAAGAGGGCCGGATAAAAACCCGCGCGAACAATTCCGGCGGCGCGCAGGGCGGCCTTACAAACGGAATGCCCGTGGTTTTTCGCACAGCCTTTAAGCCCACGCCCTCGATTTTAATTCCCCAGGAATCCCTGCGCCTGGACGACGGAACCAGCGTTACGGCCCATATCAAAGGCCGGCACGACAGCTGCGTGGTTCCGCGCGCGCTGCCGGCCGTGATCGCCGCAGCGGCCATCGTGGCGCTGGATCTAATTCTCGAAGAAGAGGGCTCGCGTTTTTATGATCGATAATGAAAAATTGGCCGCGGCAAGAAAGCGCATAGACTCAATCGATGACGAGATCGCCGCGCTCTTTTTGCAAAGGCTTAAAGCCGTTGACGATGCGGCGCGCGCGAAGCGGGCTTTGGGAACTGCCGTTCGAGACGAAACGCGCGAGCTTGAAATATTAAAAAGAATCGCTAAAAATATGCCGCCCGACGCGCGCGATGACGCGGAAAAACTATTTAAAGCGATTTTTTCTATTTCGCGCGATCGACAAAGGCCCGCGCCGTGAAATACGGCCTTATAGGGCGCAGCCTTTCCCACAGCCGATCAAAGGAAATACACGCGCTCCTGGGCAACGACGCTTACGAGCTTGTCGAGCTTGAGCCCGACGAGCTTGAAGGCTTTTTTCGCCGCGCCGATTTTTGCGGGATAAACGTTACAATTCCCTACAAAGAAGCGGCCATGCGTTTTTGCGAGCCTGACGAGGCGGCGCGAAAAATCGGCTGCGTAAACGTTGTCATAAACGACAAGGGAAAACTGCGCGGAAGCAACACCGACTATTACGGCTTTTCGTACATGGCGCGCGAGGCCGGCATTTTTTTCGCCGGAAAAAAAGTCGCCGTGCTGGGAAGCGGCGGCGCGTCGAAAACAGCGGCAAGCGTCGCGCGGGACGAAGGCGCGCGGGACGTGGCGATAATCTCGCGCGAGGGCCGCGAGCGCCACGGCGATTTGTCTAGCTATCGCGACGCGGAAATTCTTGTAAACGCCACTCCTGTCGGCATGTTTCCAAAGGATTCAGGCCAGCCGGTTTCGTTGGACGATTTTCCTTGCCTTGGCGCCGTCATGGACGTTATTTACAATCCCCTTAACACAAGCCTTATTCAAAGCGCCGTCGAGCGCGGCCTTAAAACCGCGACCGGCCTTTCCATGCTTGTCGCGCAGGCCGCCCGCGCGCACGAGCTTTTTTTCGATATCGCACGCAAGGCCGGCGCTCGCGACGACGACGGAACAACGCGCGCGCTTTCCCAGGCGCGAAGGCTTTTTACGGGCATAGCGCTTATCGGAATGCCCGGCTGCGGCAAGACGACGGCAGGCATGGAACTGGCAAAAATCCTTGGCAAAAATTTCATTGACACGGATTTACTGGCCGAGGAATTGACCGGCAAAAAGCCCGGCGAGATCATAGCCGAAAAAGGCGAGCCTTTTTTCCGGGAAATCGAGCGAAAGGCCGTGGCTCTGGCCGCCGCGAAACAAGGCGCCGTGATTGCCACCGGCGGAGGCGCGGCGCTTTTCAAGGAAAACATGGACGCGCTAAGGCGCAATTGCGCGATTTATTTTTTGGACTGCGCCGATTCGGATCTTGCCAGGCATGGCCGGCCGCTTTCCGCGAACCTTTCTGCGCTGCGGGCGCAAAGGCAGGGGCTTTATGAAAGCGCCTGCCATCGCAAGCATTGGCGCGCAGGCGGCGGCATCGAGGAGACGGCTCGCGCGCTGGCCGAGCTTTTCGACGGGGATTTCCCTGCTTGACAGGGGCATTGCAACAATGCTAGCCTTTATTCGCGCGCCGCATTGAAGGCTGGAATTTCCGGCGCGGATGGATAAGGGGGCATTGCGCATGAAGAGCCTAACGTTAGGCATAAGCGGCATGACCTGCGCGGCCTGCGCGAAAAACATCGAGCGCGTGGTGGGCAAGCAGGAAGGGGTCGCCAAGGGCCAGGTCAATTTCGGCACGGAAAAACTCCTCCTTGAATTTGACGACAGCGTTATTTCCTTTGATAAAATTTCCGCCGCGGTCTCGCGCGCCGGCTACGAGCTTCACTTGCCGGTAAAAAACGAGACGGCCGCCGCCGATGCGCGCAAGGCCGACGAAATCGAAAGGCTCAGGCGCGCATTCAAACAGTCCATCGCGATTACGGTTCCGCTGTTCACGTTTTCCATGCTGCCAATGATTTTTTACACTTTAGGAATGGACGTAATCCCCGCGCGCTGGGATCCGATGAACTTTCCGCACTACAACGGCCTTATACAATTGATCCCCACGATTCCCGTCATGTGGATTAATAGAAACATTTTCCGCAGGGGATTCGCGGCTTTTTTTACCGGAGCGGCGAACATGGACTCGCTTATCGCCAAGGGAACGGCGGTGGCGTTTATCTTTAGCCTTTACATAACGATTGAAAACTTTTTCCTTTTCGGCACGGCGCTTCACGTGACGATGGAGGACATGGTTTTCATGGGACGCAATCAGTTTTATTTTGAAACCGTCGCCGTGATCCTCACCCTTATCGTCCTTGGAAAATACCTCGAGGCAAAAACCAAGGGCGGCACTTCCGAGGCGATAAAAAAGCTGATGGGTCTTGCGCCAAAAACAGCCTTGGTCACACGGGACGGAAAGGAAATGGAAATACCGATCGAGGAAGTCATCGTCGGCGACATGGTAATCGTAAAGCCGGGCGAAAGGATGCCCGTTGACGGCGTCGTCGCGCAAGGCTCGACCAGCGTTGACGAGTCTATGATCACCGGCGAAAGCATGCCCGTGGGCAAAAAGGCAGGCGACGAGGTTATAGGCGCAAGCATTAACAAAAACGGCTCGATAACCTATAGGGCTACGAAAGTGGGCAAGGACACGGTTCTTGCCCAAATCGTAAAGCTGGTGGAGGACGCGCAGAATTCCAAGGCGCCCATCGCGCGCATAGCGGACAGGGTTTCAGGTTATTTCGCCTATGGCGTTCTTGCGATCGCCGTGGCCGCCGGAATTGCCTGGTTTGCCGCCGGCCATGACTTCGCCTTCGTAATGGTAATCGTGGTTTCCATTTTAGTGATAGCCTGCCCTTGCGCCTTGGGCCTGGCCACTCCGACGGCGATCATGGTCGGCACGGGAAAGGGCGCGGAAAACGGCATTTTGATTAAAGGCGGTGAATCGCTCGAAACGGCGCACAGGATAGCTACGGTAGCGCTGGACAAAACGGGAACGGTAACCGAAGGCAAGCCCCGCGTTACCGATGTTGTGTCATTGGAAGGCGGCTATGGCGCGCTTAGGATCGCCGCGTCCATCGAGCGCTATTCGGAGCATCCTTTGGGACAAGCGATTGCGCTTCATGCGCGGGAACAGGGAATTGAAACCATTCCCGTCAAAAATTTTCAGGCGATAACAGGCTTTGGAGTTGTGGCCGCGTCCGATTCGCCCGAGGGGATGGAGTTCCGTATAGGAAGCCCTAAATTGATGGCAGCTTGCGGCGCGGCCGACCATTCGGATTTTTCGGGCGCATACGACAGGCTTTCAGGCGAGGGAAAAACCCCGGTCTATGTTTCCGCTGGCGCCGAAATCGTCGGCGTGATCGCCGTGGCTGACGTTATAAAGCCCACAAGTAAGGCCGCCGTCGAACGCTTGCGTGCAATGGGCATAGACGTGGTGATGCTCACTGGGGACAACGAGCGCACGGCGCGGGCCGTGGCGCGCGAGGCCGGCATCGAAAATGTCCTTGCGGAGGTGTTGCCCCAGGACAAGGCGGAAAATATACGGCGCCTTCAGGAGTGCGGCGGAAAGGTCGCGATGGTGGGCGACGGCATTAATGACGCGCCGGCCTTGGCGCAGGCGGACATCGGCATCGCCATAGGAAGCGGCACCGACATTGCCATAGCCTCAGCGCAAATAGTGCTTATGAGCGGAGATTTGCGCGGGGTTGCGCAGGCGATTTATTTGAGCAAAAGAACGATGAGAAATATTCGTCAGAATTTATTTTGGGCTTTTTCCTACAATATAGCCGGCATTCCAATCGCTGCGGGCCTTCTGTACCTTTTTGGCGGGCCGCTTTTGAACCCCATGCTCGCGGCTCTGGCCATGAGCTTTAGCTCCCTGTCGGTTTTGCTTAACGTTCTGCGGATAAAAAAATTAGACCTGGTAAGATAGCCGGGATATTTTGCTTTAGGAGGAACGCATTTATGGAAAAGACAAGTTTGAAGGTTGGCGGCATGTCCTGCGGGCATTGCGAAAAGGCGGTAGTGAACGCGCTTGAGGATGCGGGCGTTCCAGGCGCCGTCGCCTCGGCAAAGGAAGGCAGGGTTAATTTTGAATACGATCCCGGCGCCGTTTCTTTGGATGATCTAAAAAAGGCGATCGTGGAAGCCGGCTACGAGGCGGCATAGGCTAACAGCAACAGCCCGTCGAATCGCTTTCCTCGCAGCCGCAGGATGGCTCACGCCCTGTGAGCCATCCTGTAATCACCGCCGACGCGCAGCCGACTCCGGCTTTTACCAAAATCGCCTTTGCCGAACAGTTCATCGCGCAGGCGCCGCATTCCATGCAGGCATCCCTGTCGATTATTTTTGCCCTGCGGTTTTCCATTTCCAAAACCCCGCGCGGACAGACGGAGGGGCATATCCCGCAACCCACGCATTTTTCCCTAACAAGTTCCAACGTAACAACGTTTCTAAGGTATTTTAGCTTCATTAAAACTCCTATCCTCCAAAGGATTTTATTAACACAAGCGCGACGCCCGCCACGATCGCGAGGGCTATTGCCGGTACGGCGATTTTCATTTCCCTAATCACGCCGGAAAAGGAAGTGTAGGCGCTTGCTCCGGTAAAATTCATTGCCAAATAAGCCGAAAAGGCCGGAAGCGCCAGCATGTACCCTAATCCCAGAAGCAAGTCGGGACGCACGAACCAGCCGAAGCCTCGCGCGATCAGGGCCGCGCAGATCGCGCCTAAAAGCCAGCCCTTGAAGGCGAAGGCCCTTCCGGGTATGAATGGCAGAAGAATCGGCGCGACAAGCGAGCCTGAAAGCGCGGCGGCGCAATAAATCGCGAAATCGGCGAGGCCAAAGGGTCGCGCGGCGATCAAGTTTACAAGAAACATCGCGGCAAAGACGGCCAGCGATATTTTCGCCGCGTGCGCAAGTTCCACCGGGACAAGAGCAAGCCTGTCCAAAAAGCCGAATTTTACCAGGCGCATTTCGCGCGTCGTCTTGCAGCCGGCGGCAAGGAAGGGCCTGATGTCGCCGGCGCGTACAGGCCCGAACGTTACGGAAAAGCCGGAGCGTCGCGTCACCTCGCCGGAATTTATCCCCGGCGCGCCAAGCTGGGGAAGGAGCAGGCGCCTATGCGCGACTATTTTTGAAAGACCGGTTTGCGCGATGCGGGAAACAAGCTCCTCCGTGCCAAAAGTTCCTTTGCCGGCGGCGCACCAAACGTTAACGCCTTTTGTGTCAAGGATTAAAAGCCAGCAGTCAATGCCGGCAAGATTTTTTCTCAACGTATCGAAGGTAAGCTTGTAATTTGCGCTTACAAGAACATGTGAATCGCTCCCGGGATTTCCCAGGGCGTAAAGCCCCGGCGCGACTCTATAATTCGCTCGGCCAATTCCACAGCGCGCTTTCAACGCGCCGAGTTTGTCCATTAGCGCTAGCGTTGCTGACGTTTTTTGCATGACAGGAGCCGCGCAACAGCTTGCGCCGCAACAATTGCCTTCGCTCATTTTTTCAGCCTCCCCTATTTTCTCATCACTCTCATGCTGTTAAGCACGGCCAAAAGCGAAACGCCTACGTCGGCAAATACCGCTTCCCACAAGGAGGAGATGCCAAAAGTCGCCAGAAATAAAAACAAAAATTTTACCCCAAGCGAAAAGGCGATGTTCTGCCAAACCACCTGCTTGGTAAAACGCGCTATTTCCACAGCCTCGGCTAGCTTTGCCGGCTCGTCGGTCATAAGCACTACATCCGCGGCTTCGATTGCCGCGTCCGATCCAAGGCCGCCCATCGCCACGCCAATGTCGGCCATCGCAAGCACAGGCGCGTCGTTTATGCCATCGCCGACAAAGGCCAGCGTTTTTTTCGGCAGCTTTTGCGCGTTAAGCGCCTCAACTTTTTCGACCTTATGCTGGGG
>WRAL01000041.1 GCA_009780285.1 Treponema sp. | reverse complement strand
TATAACAATGGCGAAGTTGTTACATTTGATAAACATATATCATTTAATAACCCAGGTATCTATTATCTAAGTGCAAAAAGTGGCTTTGGTAAGTCAACTATATTTAAACTAATGACAAAGACACTGTTTTCAAATGAAACCGATATAGTTTTTGATAATAATAATATCAATAGTATACCAGAAAATGTTTTTTTTGATAAGGTCACATATTTAGATGGTTCACCTACATTCATTCAAGGTTCCATCATGGACAATATAACCTTTTTTGGGAAATATGATTTTAATGAAAATCATCTGAGTGAAATATTTGATGAAAGTGAAAACATATTGCCCAACAGAGAATTAAATATAGGCGAGGGAGTAGCATTATCAAATGGACAATTACAACGAATAAACATTTTACGATTGTTTGCAAAAGGGACAGCGCAAAAACTCATTATTCTCGATGAGGCAATAAGTGGCGTTGAAGAAGAATGCGAACAGAAAATCATTAAGTTATTAAAATCAACGTTTAATGAAAGTATAATCATATTGGTAACACACAGAAAGTCAAGTGAATTCCTATGTGACTACACTATTGATTTAGCAGACTAACCAAGGGTGCCTGACACCCGAGGCCGGTGCCTGACACTGGCCTCGGGTAGCTGTCCCCAAAGTAACGCAAAAGTTGCTGACACCGAGGCCCGGTGTCGGGCACTGAAGCTCCGTGAAAGCAACGCAATAAGTGCAAGCGCGACCCGCGTAACCATGCGCGCGAAGGTTTTTGCCTGAGCAGCGCGCGGCTTGACGCGCAACCGGCGGCGCGCTAAACTTTGCCAGCTGGAGGCAAACATGAAGAACATGGTGGATGAAGGGTACGAATTGGCGGCGCTGATTTTCAGGCTTACGGGTACGTGCTGGGAATTTGCGGACCTTAAAACGGAGTATCAGCGCAAGCTGGCCGAAACTTTTGCAGGCTTCGCCGAGCATCCGGCGGTAAAAATGGCGAGATCGTTTGACGGCTCGAACGGGATTGCCGTTAGGTTCGACGCCGTGCCGAAATTTTCCCTGCACATCGAAAAAAGGGGCGACGTATTTGCCTTCATCGACGATAAAACTTCCTTGTTTGAAGAATACCGGTGGAACGAGGCGGCGGCGAGGGATTTTCTTGCGCTGTTCAATGATTTCTATAAGGACGTTAATTTCAGTGATTTTTACGGCGCGCATGTTCCGCACTATGAAGAACTCACGCGGGAATTTATCGAAAAATCCTATAACTCAATTGATTTTGACTGGCTCGGCAAATATCTTGACAAGTCAAAATTGCATTGCGTAATAACGCCTTCGACGCGCTCCAATTTTTGCGCAAAGATACATGGGAAAGCCGTTTATTGCTTCGTCGGCGCTGGCGGTTATGGCAGAAGCGAAATAGTCGTCCATGAGTTTTGCCACGGCTTTACGCAACCGATTGCGGACAAATGGTACGCGGAAAACGAGCAGTTCAAAAAGTGGTGCGACGAGACATTGGAGGCCAGAAAATTGCCTTACTATGGCACGATCGAATCAATTTCCGGCGAATATGTTAATCGCGCATATACCATTCTGCATTGCTGCCAGGCCAAAACGGAGCTTAAAGACGATCCCGTAGCCACGAAATGGAGCGAGATTGTTCCCCTGCTTATGGCCTGCGAG
Source organism: Treponema sp. (assembly GCA_009780285.1). GTDB lineage: Bacteria > Spirochaetota > Spirochaetia > Treponematales > Breznakiellaceae > WQXQ01. The sequence continues at coordinate 7,101 of WRAL01000041.1, read as the reverse complement.
ATGGAAGAAGGCTTCGCGCATATTAGCGGAGTTTACGGAATGGTGCTGGAAGCCGATTACGACGCAAAAAGGTCAGAATGAGTGCCCGTGCCAGCGGCAGACAAGATTAATACGTCATCAAATATTTGATACAGGAGAAGCCAGTCTCCCTCTATGTGGCATTCGCGGAAATCCGCGAAACTGCCTTTCAGTTGATGGTCGCGGTATTTTTGGGGCATGGCTTTGCCGCTTGCCAAGAGAGAAAGCGCAACGGTTAGTTTGGAAATGTCTTTTCCGCGTTTTTTCATCAACTTGACATCGCGTTTCATTTTGTTTGTGTAGACGATTTCAAGCAAGGCGCTACTCCAGCATTGATTTTACCGCCTCTTCCGCAGCGCTAAAAGGTCCGTGCAGGTTACGGCGCTGGCGAGAGTCCTCGATAGCTTCCAACAGATCCGGCTTAACCGCGTGGCGCCGCACCTGAAACGGCAGGCCGTTGTTTTCAAGCGAGGCGGCAAGAAACATTCTTACCGCCGTGGAAGTGTCAAAACCAAGGCTTGAAAAAAGGGAATCCGCGGCCGCTTTGGTGTCGCTGTCCACGCGTACTTGTATGGTCGCCATATTTGCCTCCAAACTTTGCAAATGTACATCTATTGTACTACAAACAAAGTCCATTGTCAACGGATTTTCATGCAACAAAGCCCTTGTCGGCGACCCAGGCCTGCATCCGCTCAAAAAGCGGCGGCAGGACTTGCGGGTAGGTCATTTTGTCGGGGATGCCGTCGAAACGTTTTGTCTCTTCCATTTCAAAGCCGGGCAGTGCGCCAAGCTCGCGAACGTCTGCAAAAAAGACTTGCGCCTTTGACCACGAGTTTTGTCTGCGCGTCGAATAGTCGAAGGCCGGCGTTATGTCAAAATCCGTCGCGCCGGTTTCCTCGCAAAGCTCGCGCCCAGCCGCTTCCAGCGCGCTTTCTCCCGGCTCGATATGCCCGCCGGGAGCCTCGTAGGTATCGCGGCCTTTCGCACGGCAATAAAGCCAGGCGCCTTTATGCCGCGCGAAAACCACGACGTAGCGATAGGATTTAAGCGATCCTAGATCGGCGGTAACCACTTCCCATGTTTCGGCGGATCGATCCTTAGGAGGCAGGTCGATCTTGATTATCTGCGCGCAGCCGTTTTTGTCAAAGACCATCATCACGGCCCAGGGCATTTTGCCCACCATCGCCATGAAGTCCTCGAAGCCGTAGGTTTTGTCGTAATAATTAATAATCGTTGACAAGGCCGTTCCGTGCGTGCCTATGACGATATTTTTGCCGCGATTGTTTTCTATTATATCGCTGAGCGCGGCGATATTGCGCGCCTGAACCTCGGACAGGGATTCGCCGTCGGAAAGCTTGTAGGAAAAATCGGCCCATTGCTTTTCGGCAAAGGCGATAAAGTCCTCGACCCATACGCTGTCAACCTTGCGCTCGCGCAGATCGTCGATGGCTTGAATCGGTAGGCTTGCATTTTCGGCGAAAAGGGAAACGGTATCCACGGCGCGTTTGTAAGGGCTGGAAAAAACCGCGTCGATTTTTTTGTCGCGCAAAAAATCCGCGACGAGCGCGCGGCTGGCGAAGCCCTGCGCCGTAAGCGGTCGCGTCGCGTCGTCGCGTCCGCCGCGGCGGGCGCTGTTGTCCGACTGCGCGTGGCGGATAAAGTAAACGGTCGTCATTGCGTGCCTCCTTTTTCGCGCGAGTAGCATTCGCGCGTTTCGGCCAAAAGCGAATCGTAAAAGCTTTTCGCGGCGGTCTTTCGTTTTGCGGCAAGCTCGGCGCCGCGCTTCGTGTAAAACTTGTCGTAAATGCCTTCGAGCTTGAACTTGTACTCTTGCATGAAGGACGGCGGCTCGCCCTGCGCGCCGTCGAGAACCTCGCCGTTTTCGCCCAGCGAATACAGCGGCTCCGATACCTGCGCCTTGTACAAAAGCGTTCGCGCGATGCCGACGGCGCCGCACACGTCGATCTTGTCCGCGTCGAAAAGGATTTTCGCTTCGATGGTTCGCGGCGGATTGCCGGAACGATAGCGATGCGCTTCGATGCAATGCGCGACCGCCTGCGCAAAGCCTTCGTCCCGGCCGTTTTCCAAAAGCCACTGTCGCGCCATCTGCGCTCCGAACGCGGCGTGATCAACGCGCGGATTGGCGAACTGCGCGCTTCGGCCTATGTCGTGCAAAAGGCAAGCCGTCGTAAGGATTTCCGTGTCCGTGCGCTCGCGCGCCCCGTTTTCGCCCCGCGCAATGTCCAGCGCGTAGGAAAGGACGCGGTACACATGTTCCGCGTCGTGCGCGCTGTCCTTCATGCATTCGCGCATGTGCGCTTCGACCTCGTGAAAGCTTGTGCGATAAATGTTTTTCACAATATATTTTCCTCTAGCCATTTCGCCACGCCGTCATTGTCGCAATCGTCGCAGATAAAATCCGCGGCGGCTTTTACTTCGGGGATCGCGTTCCGCATCGCCACGCCGATGCCGGCGGCGCGCAGCATTCCAATGTCGCTTGTGTCGTCTCCAAAGGCCGCTATATTTTCGATGGGAATGTTAATAACATCCGCGACGGCGCGAAGCGTGCGTCCCTTGGACACGTCAAGCCCATGCATTGCGTGCCAGCCGTCGTGCCTGTAGCTGGTCGTGCCAGTATCGGGAAAGCCTTTGGATAGATCGCGTGGCGTTTGCGCGTCAAAAGCCTGGATGGTAACCCTGTAAATTTTTCCGTAATCCGCTGGCTTGGAAAAATCGACGGTCTTTGCGTGTGTGTAATCTTCCCAGCCTTCGCCGACCAGCGGGCGGGAACAGTAATACCCCGAGTCGGCCTGCAGTATTATTTGCGCGACTCGCGGATCGCTTAGGCATTTTTGGAGAAGCGCCAGAGCGTCGCTTGTAGGAATCGGCGTTTCGTAAAGCGTTTCCTCGCCGCGCCTTGCCAGCGCGCCCATGTCCGAGATCACGATGTCGGGCGAAATTTGCCGGATAAATCTTTCGGAGGCTTTTTCGGTGCGCGCCGTCGCGAAGGCGATCAGAATGCCCTTTTCCCGGCATCGGGCAAACACCGATTTTGTATGTGCCGAGATTGCTTTGTCCCGTCTAAGCAGCGTGTCGTCAAGGTCCGTGGCGATTAGTCCGATGTTTCTTTTTGCCATGTTGTCCCCTTGCGCTTATTGTATAAAATTTCGGGGGAAAGAGCTAGGCGCAAGAGCCTTCTCCAGAAAAGTTAAATACAGTAGCATGAATTTGACAAAGTGGGAAAACAGCGCTATAATAAAGCGTGAAGCGTGAACAAATGCTTAATTTTTATGGAGGAGAGAAAAGAAATGAAATTGAAACTTGCTTTGGCGGTTCTCATGGTTGCGCTGCTTGCGACCGTAACTTTTACGGCTTGCCCGGGCGACGCGGAGGACAGGGTCGAGATCACCCTTGTCAACAACAAGGTTGAAATCGACGCGGCCCTTCGCGCCTTTGCCGCCCTTTACGAAAGGGAAACCGGCGTAAGGGTCAACGTTTTGAGCTTTGGCGGAGAGGTTCCCTACGCTCCGGCCATTTCGGCCATGTTCGCCGCCGGCACGGAGCCTGAAATCTTCGTGTTCGAGGGCTGGGCTGGCTACGACGACGCGCGGCGTGGCGGAAGGATCACCTACCTCGACAACGAGCCTTGGCTCGCCGACACGGATCTTGCCTACATTTCCCCGACAACCGGCGGAATCGTTGGCTTCCCGGTGGCGATCGAGGGTTGGGGCCTTGGCTACAACCGCGAGATCCTTCGCAGGGCCGGCGTGGATCCGGCGTCGATGACGAACATCGCCGGAATGCGGGCCGCCTTCGAGCGCATCCATTCCATGCGCGGCGAGCTTGGCCTGGACGCGGTGGTCTCGATGGCCGCCGGCCCCGGCATGACCTGGGTTACCGGCCTTCACGCGATGAACGCCTACCTTACGCTTGGGCTTCCGTACTATGACTCCACGCGCTACATCGACATGCTCAACCGAGGCGAGGTGGATCCCGCGCGCCTGCGCTACTTTGCCGAGTACATGGACCTGCTTTTCAGGCATTCGATCCCGGCCTCGCTTGTCGTGGGCGGTTACGACACCCAGCTTGGCGACTTTGCGATCCAGCGGACGGCCTTCATTCACCAGGGCAACTGGATCGATCCTACCTTCGCGGAGATGGGCATAAACTTTGAGATGGGCTACGTTCCCCACGCCTTCCTGCCGGAAACCACCGACGGGATTTTTATCGGCGCGCCTTCCTTCTATATTGTGAACGCTCGCGCCGAAAACATTCAGGCGGCGAAGGATTTCCTTACCTTTATGGCCAGCACTCCGGCCGGGCATAGGTACATGGTAACCGAGGCCGGCGCGGTCGCGGCCTTTAGGTCGGTCACGCTTCAGCCGCCGGGACAGTTCTCGCGCGCGGTGCAGGAATGGGCCGGCCGTGGCTCTGCGCACATGTTCGCATGGCAGCAGAACGAAATGCCCGCAGGCTTTGGCATGGACGTTCTTGGGCCGATCTTCCTACTGCTTGCTTCCGGCGAGATTAACGTGGACGGCTTTGTGCAGATGTTCACCGACGCGGTTGCCACGTTGAGGTAACGCTGCTAGGACTTGGATGCCGCCGCGCGTCGGGCTTGTTCCCGCGCGGCGGCTTTGTGCAAAAGGGGTGCAACTTGTTGAGCAAAATCAACTTGCCGATTAAGGCAAAAACAAAAAAGCTGAAACCAATAGAAAAGCGAAACACGCCGCTGTTTTTCTTGTTTCTGTTGCCTGTTTCTTTCGCTTTTATTATGGTAATAATTATTCCCTTTCTTGTAGGGATATATTATTCGTTTACTGACTGGCGCGCGCTTACCGGCGCTAACGTCGAGTGGGTAGGCCTGCGTAATTATCTTGCGGTTTTTCAGGACATTACGTTTCTGCACGCCTTTTTGGTTACCACCATTTACGCCGTCATTAACATACTTGTGTTGAACGTCGTGGCGTTCTTCCTTGCGCTTTTGGTAACAAGCCCGCTTAAAATGACCGGCATTTACCGCGCCGGCTTTTTTCTTCCCAACCTTATCGGCGGCCTTATTCTGGGCTACATCTGGCAGTTTATTTTTAACAACGTTATTCCCCGATTCGGCTCGGCGATTGGCTTTGCCTGGCTTTCCGACACGCTCTTTCTGGCGAACCGATCGATGGCGCTTATCGCCATCGTGATTGTGGGCACCTGGCAGTACGCCGGCTATCTGATGATGATCTACGTCGCGGCGATACAGGGCATTCCCTCGTCGCTGCCGGAAGCGGCCGCGATTGACGGCGCGAATTTCTGGCACAGGCTGCGGCACATAACCTTTCCGCTTGTGGCGCCGGCCTTTACCGTTTCGATGTTTCTTTCGCTTTTGAACTCCTTCAGGCAGTTTGACGTAAACTTCGCGCTTACAGGCGGCGGGCCGGCCGGCCTTTTTATGGACAGGGCGATAATGACCACGGAATTTCTGGCGCTTAACATTTACAACACGGCTTTTTCCTTCCAGCAAATAGGACAGGGCCAGGCGAAGGCGGTGATTTTCTTCGTTACCCTCGTGATTATCTCGCTGATACAGGTTCGCATCAACAAACGCAGGGAGATTGAAATGTGATGAACAAAAAAGGCAAATTCTCGCTCTCCGCGCTTCCCAGGGAAATTCTCGCGATAGCGCTTTTTCTCATCTACATGATCCCTTTCGCGATCGTGTTGATCAATTCGGCAAAGCCGCGCCTGGAAATAATCGTCGATCCCTTGGCGATTCCGACAAATCCCGAACTGTGGGAAAATATCGTGCGTGTTTGGTCGCATCCGCGCGTTCAGTACGCCTCCTCGTTTTTCTCGTCAGTGGTGATTACGGCCGTTTCCGTCTGCCTTCTTGTTTTGATTGCATCGATGGCCGCCTGGGTTTTGGTTCGAACGAAGACAAAGCTTTCAAGCGCTATTTTTATGATTTTTGTGGCGGCGATGGTGATACCCTTTCAGGTGGTGATGTTTCCTCTTATAAACTGGTTTTTCCGCATAGAACAATTTCTGGGGCTTTCCGCGCGAACGCCGTTCAGGCTTTTGGGGGATTATCCGGGAATTATTTTCGCGTACCTAGGCTTTGGATCCTCGCTTTCGATTTTTCTTTTTCACGGGTTCACGAAGTCCGTTCCGCTTGAGCTTGAGGAGGCGGCGATCATCGACGGCTGTTCAAGGCCGGCGACTTTCTTCAAGATCGTCTTCCCGCTTTTGACCCCGATAGCCGTTACCGTTATCATCCTTAACGGCATTTGGATCTGGAACGACTTCTTGCTGCCGTTTTTGCTGTTAATGGGCGGCAACGTTCAAACGCTGCCGCTTGCGGTGCAGAGTTTCGTCGGCGCCTTCGTAAGGCAATGGGAACTTATCTTAACCTCTACGCTTATGGCGATGGTTCCAATCATCGTAATGTTCCTGTTCCTTCAAAAGTACATCGTCAAGGGCATGGTCGAAGGCTCGGTCAAGGGCTAGTGTTCCGGAATATTCGGTTTGCAAAATCGCAACGTTCGGTAATACCTTGCCAGGCAAGGAATTACCTCAACCTGCATACCGTCATTTGAATATTCCAGAACACTAGAATTAGGGAACCGCCGATTTAATAAGGAATTCGGCGGTTCCCTTTGTTCCTGCTCGCAAGGCTGTGCAGGAACGGTTAAGTAGCGATGATTAATCACATTGGATTTGATCATCGCTTCCTTAGGTTCCTCCCCCTGGCGGGATTTGCAATTCCGCGTGGTGGATTATTTTTAAAGTGCAGTCGGAACACAAACGCTCTTGACCGAATTCACAGGAAGCGCTATTCTATAATGGAGGAGTACTAGCATGAAAATATTTGGAAAGACCATTGCGTTGCTTTCGGCCGCTATCGTAGCCGCCGTGATTTTGGCCGGCTGCGCCGGACAAAAGCCAGTCGAGGATCCGATTGCCTACGGGTTCGGGCAGTACCCGGTAACGCAGACCATGACGGTGGCCGTTACGGTTGACGGAAGCGGAAGGATCGTCGAGATCGACGTCGTTCAGGCGGAAACCGACGGCTGGGGCACCGAGATGGTGGAGCCCTTC
>WRAL01000040.1 GCA_009780285.1 Treponema sp. | reverse complement strand
GCTGTTCACCGTCAGCTTCAACCTGAATGAGGGAATAGGCAATGCGACCACTAACGACCAGCCTGTAGCCGACGGCCGCAACGCCATCAGGCCGGCGCAGGACCCGACCAAGGGCGGCTATGAGTTCGACGACTGGTACGACGAGGACGACAACCTGTTTGTCTTCGCCGGCACCCCCATCAACGAAAGCATCACGATCTACGCGAAGTGGCTCGAGCTGTTCACCCTCAGCTTCGACCTGAACGGGGGAATAGGCAACGAGACCACGGAAGACCAGCCTGTAGCCGAGGGCCGCAACGCCGACAGGCCGACGCAGAACCCGACCAGGCATACCTATGAGTTCGTCAATTGGTACGACGCGGACGGCATTCTTTTTAACTTCGGGAACACCGCCATCACCGAAGACACCGTAATCCACGCGAAGTGGATGATCGAAACCGTGCTAGTGGAAGGCGGCTCGTTCATGTACGACAGGAACGGCGCCACGGGCGGCGCGCTTAGGGAAGTGACGACTTTCCGCATAGGCAAGTACCTGGTAACGCAGGCGCAGTGGGAAGAAGTGATGGGATCAAACCCGAGCTATTTCCATGGCGGCGAAGGACGGGAGGCGGCGGATGGCGAGATCCAGGAAAATAGGCCCGTGGAGACCGTTAGCTTGTACGACCTCTATGTGTTCGCGAACAGGCTGAGCCTGCGCGATGGCCTTGAGCCGGCGTACAGCATAGGCGGATCGAAGGATCCGGACGCTTGGGGCGCCATCCCGAACTCGAGAAACGCGACCTGGGACGCCGCGACTATCGACCCGGATGCGAACGGCTGGCGCCGGCCTACCAAGGCAGAGTGGGAATTCGCGGCGAAAGGCGGCGTCAAAAAGGAAGGATACACCGGCACTGAGGCCGACACCTACACCACCTATGCCGGAAGCGCCGATCTTGATGCGGTAGCGTGGCACAGCGGGAACAGCGAGGACAAGACGCGTGAAGTCGGAAAATTAGAGCCGAACGAGCTTGGCCTCTACGACATGACCGGGAACCTCTGGGAGGCGATCTACTTTGAGGGCCAAGACAACCGAGAGAGATGGCGTATCGGCGGCCCCTACAGTTACGAAAGTACAAGCACTGCTTTTCGCGTAAACGGAAACAGTTCTTATGCCAATCCTCATCTGCGGGGGTCCATTGATGGCATAAGGCTGGCTCGTCCCTAGCCGTCCGTAAGGGCTTTCGCCGCGCGCCTGCTTTAGGGCAGCGCGCGGCGAAGGTCGTCAAGCTCGCGGGTTTGGCCGGCGAACATTTCCTTGCGATGCTCCAGGGCGCGCTTCTCGCGCAGCTTTTCCATGGCCTTAAGCTCGCGCGAGGCGGCGACGTAAAGCTCGCGCTTTTCCTCGACGATTTTCTCGGCCTTGGCCGCTTGCTCGGCAAGAACGAGGGCCTCCAGCTCCAGCCTTTGAATGTACGCGTCCCAGGAAAACATGGAAAGCGCGCCGCTTGCGCCTCCGCCGCCCAGCGCGGAAAAACGCTCGGTCGCGGACTGGGCGCGGGCCCGCGCATTGTCGTCGATCTTTTTTTCGATTTCGGCAAGCGCGCTAGTGGCCCTGCCAAGCTCGATCTTCGCTTCCTGCTCGTTATGCTCGCGAAGCTTAAGCACTTTTTCAAGATTAAAGCGAAACCTTTTCATGCGCCGCGCTAGCTCCTTCCGGCGGCGTTACGGCCGGAAAAAAGCGCCGCGACGGAATTAATGGCCGGATCCACCGCGCCTGCGCCTTGCGCCTGCGCAACAGGCCTCGCGAAAAGGCCGGCCTGTTCCCCGGCCGCAGCCGCCGGCCTGGCAAATGAAGCGTCCAAAGGCTCCTCCCCCTTAAGCTCCTCCTCGGGAATGGGAACCTCGGAAATTTTTTCCATCATGGCGAAGGTGTTCGCAAGGGGGGACTTTTCGCCGACCTCCTGCATCAAAAATTCCTCGATGGCGCCGTGGCGGTAAATAGCGTCGTCAATGGCAGGATCGGAGCCGGGCTTGTAGGCGCCGATGCTGATAAAATCCTCGGCCTCGGCGTAAACGGCCATGCTGCGCCGCATAACCGAAGCGGCCTTGGTAACCGCCGGCCCGGAAACGTCCGGCGCCACGCGGGAAACGCTTTTCAGCACGTCGATCGCCGGGTAATGGTAGGCCTGCGCGAGGCGGCGATCCAGAACGATATGGCCGTCCAAAATTCCGCGCACGGTATCGGCGACCGGCTCGTCCATGTCGTCGCCGTCGACCAAAATCGTGTAAAAGCCGGTTATGCTTCCCAGGTCCGACGTGCCGGAGCGCTCGAGCAGCTTGGGCATCGTGTCGAACATGCTGGGCGGATAGCCGCGCGTCGCCGCCGGCTCGCCGGAAGCGAGGCCGATTTCCCTTTGCGCGCGGGCGAAGCGCGTGACCGAGTCGAAAAGCAGCATCACGTCCAGGCCCTGATCGCGAAAAAATTCAGCGACGGCGGTGGCGACGTATGCTCCGCGCAGGCGCGAAAGCGGGGGCGAATTGGAAGGGGTTACGACAAGAACGCTGCGGGCAAGGCCTTCAGGCCCCAGATCTTTTTCGATAAAATCGTTCACCTCGCGGCCGCGCTCACCGATGAGCGCGACGACGTTTACGTCAGCGTTTGTGTTGCGCGCTATCATTCCCAGCAGGGTGGACTTGCCCACGCCGGACCCGGCGAAGATTCCCAGGCGCTGGCCCCGGCCCACGGAAAGAAGGCCGTCGATCGCGCGCACTCCGGTGGCTATGCGCTGCGTTATTCGCCTGCGCTTTAGCGGATCCGGCGCGGAGGCAAGCGCCGGATACATGGCCGTAGCGTCGACGGCGCCCTTTCCGTCTATGGGCTCGCCCAGCGCGCCAAGCACTCTTCCTAAAAGCTTGGTTGAAACAGGCACTTCAAGCCTAGCTCCTTGCGCGATCACGCGGCTGCCCACCTGAAGCCCGTCGGTTTCCTCAAAGGCCATAAGCTGAACGACGTCGCCGCGCAGGCCTACAACCTCGCCGCGAATCGTTCTGCCGCCCTTGGCCGTTTCTATTCTGCAAACCTCGCCGATGATCGCCTGCGGTCCCTTGCTTTCGATAAGAAGCCCTTGAACCCTGGTAACCCTTCCGACGCACTTGATCGGATCTTCGTCGAGCGCCGTCTGAAAGTACTTTTCAAAAACCGCGCCGTTCATGCCTACTGTCTTGCGCCGGATTTAATGCGGGTCTTTATTGGCGAAATTTGCAAAATTTTCGCTTCCAGCTCGGCAAGCTGGCTGGAAATGCGCGCGTCGATCTCGCCAAAATCCGTCTCGATTATGCAGCCGCCGGGATCCACCGAGGAATCCTCGGCGACCTGTATGGACTTAACCCCTTCAACCAGCTTGATAAAATTCTTTACATGGGACGTGGCAAGCTTTAGGTCTGCCAAATTTACCCGAATGATTATATTGCCGCGATCCCGAACCTTGCGCAAAGCCTGTATCACGTTGGACACGATCACCTCGCGCTGGCTGTCGGAAATGGCTTTAACGACCTTGCGCGAAACCAAAAGCACAAGCTCGATTATCTCGCGCTCCGTGTCGCTCAGTATGTCAGAGCGCTTGTCCTGCGCGCGCTCCAAAACCACGCGCATGCGCTCCACGAGCCTTTCCACTTCGACGTTTCCCTGGGCGAAGCCTTCCTCCCGGCCGGCCTCGACGCCCTGTTTCCTCGCGTCCTCTTTTTCCGCTTCCAGGGTCTTGCGCCCTTCGGCTATCAGTTCCTCGGCCTTCAGGCGAGCCTCTTCGATGAGGGCCTGAGCGTCCTCGGCCGCCTTTTCCTTGCAGGCCTGCGCCTCTTCCTGCGCCCTTTGTCTTTCCTCCTGCGCGGCCGCGGCCGCTTCCTTTGCGACCTCGGCGGCCTCGGCTTTGGCCACTTCGATCAAGGCCTCGCCCTCGACCGTCATCCGAAGCCGGAATTCCTCCGCCTCGCGGTTAAGCTCCTCGGCCGTGGGGCCTGAATACACCTCCCGCTCAGGCTCCGCCTCGATCTCGGCCTCGGTCGGAGCGTACTCCGGAAAATTCGCGAAACGAACGGGAGTTTCTATCATCACCGCTTCCGGAACGTTCAAAAGCTCGCCCGGTCTGAAAACTGCCTTGGCCATTTACCACCTCAAAATTAAACGGACATTTCCCGCGTTTGCTACACCACCATCTCGTCCTCGCCGGACCTTGCGATGACAACGTCGCCGGTGTCTTCCAGGTGGCGAATGATCGAAACGATTTTCTGCTGCGCTTCCTCCACGTCCTTTAAGCGTATCGGCCCCATGTACTCCATGTCTTCCTTGAGCATGGTGGCCGCGCGCTTGGACATGTTCTTGAATATCTTTTCCTGCACCTCGATTTCCACGCTCTTGAGCGCCTTCGAAAGTTCCTGGGAATCCACTTCCCGCATAACCTTCTGAATGTCGCGGTCGGAAAGAAGAACGATGTCCTCGAACACGAACATGCGCTTTTTGATTTCCTCGGCAAGCTCCGGATCCTCGTCCTCCAGCGCCTCGATGATCTGCTTTTCCGAGGCGCGATCCACGAGGTTAAGGATCTCGACGATATTCTCGACGCCGCCTGCGGTCGTGTAGTCCTCGCTGGAAAGGGTCGAAAGCTTTTTCTCGAGCACGCGCTCTACCTCGCGCAAAACCTCCGGGCTTGTCCTGTCCATCGTGGCGATCCTGCGCGCCACGTCGCTCTGAATCGAGTGCGAAAGATTCTGAAGTATAACGGAAGCCTTGTTCGGCTCAAGATACGCCAGAATAAGCGCGATGGTCTGCGGATGTTCCTGCTGGATAAAGTTAAGAAGATGCGTCGGGTCCGTTCGGCGTATAAAGTCGAAGGGCCGCACCTGCAGGCTCGAAGTGAGGCGATTGATTATGTCGATGGCCTTCTGGCTTCCCAGTGATTTTTCCAAAAGCTCCCGGGCGTAGTCTATGCCGCCGGTGGAAATAAACTGGTTGGCCATCATGAGTTCCTGGAATTCCTGAAGGATCGTGTCCTTCTGATCGGAATCGATGGTCTCAAGACGCGCGATCTCGAACGTCAGGGTCTCGATCTCGTCCTCGCGCAGGTACTTGAAGATTTCCGCGGAAAGCTCCGAGCCTATGCTGACAAGAAAAATGGCGGCCTTCTGACGCCCTGTGCAGTCCTTAACGCCTTTCTTTTTTGGCCCCGCCGAGACAACTCCCGAGGCGGATCCTCCCTTCGCCATATCTTACTCCTCCAAAAGCCAGGTTCTAATAAGCTGGGCGCAATCCTCAGGACGTTCCTTGGCAAGATTCGTGACGGATTCCATAAGCTCCATGCGTCCCCTATCCTCAATCGAAATCGAAACGTCCAAGCCATCCTGCTCGGCTTCCGCCATTTGGCTCTCGCGCAGGGCCTGCTCGCGCCGCGCGCGCTCTTCCTCGGCAAGCCTTTTCCGCCGCTCCATTTCCTTCGCGACGATCCTGAAAATAATAAATCCAAGAAGAAGAAGCGCGATGCCCGAAAGAAACAGCAACAATGTCGTGCGCCTCTGCCTTTCCCTGAAGTACGCCGCGTCCTCGTCGGCGAATTCCCTGTTCCTGTCGAAGGGAATGTTCTGCACGGTAACCGAGTCGCCGCGCGCAAGGTTAAAGCCGATCGCGTTCTGCACGAGGGAGACGGCGGCAAGCCGCTGGTCATCCGGCAGGGGCGTGTATTCCCTTTCGATCGATCCCTGCGGCGTAACCACGGGGTTCCCGGTTTCGTCGCGCAGCACGCGCCAGGTTCCGTCGATGTTCACCGCGACCGAAATGCGGTTGATCTGCGGGCTGGTTTCCTCCTGCGTGGTCCTGCTGCCGATTTCCTCGTTCTGCACGAGGGTCTCCTGATTCATCCTGCCGAAAAGATTCGACATGTCCCTGAACGCCGGGGGGGTCTGCCCCTCGACGCCCGGAGGCCCTTCCGGGTTGAAGCCGGTGCCTTCCCAAAGGGTGCTCGAGCTGCTCGTGGATCGCGGCACCGAAACGACGATCTCCGAATCGTCGTAGGGAAGGCCCGGAGTCCTCGGCCGTATCACCGTCGGAAGGTATTCCGTGGTCTCGACGCTGCGCGCCGACATGTCCATTTCGATGGAAACGTTCAGATCGCGCACGCGATCGTCGGAAAAAATCGCCTGAAGCTGCCGCAGGACGTCGGCGCGTATCTTGGCTTCCAGCGCCTGCCTCTGCCTGTGCTCCCTCTCGATAAGCGCGAGCCTGTCCATCGCCGCCATGCCGGCGAAATCGTTGAGAATGACGCCGGTGTAGTCGGTTATGACGATGTTCTCCGTCCTCAGCCCCTCGACGGCAAGCTGAAGCAGCCTTTCTATGCCCTGAATCACGTGCCGGTTCTGCGCTATGTCGCTTCCCGGCCGAGGAGTTATGATGACGCTGGCGGTAACGGGATTTTGATCCGAGGCGAAAAGGGTCCGCTCCGGCCAAATGATGTTGACGCTGGCGTTATCCACGCCGTCGACGGCCTTTATGTGCTCCGTTACCATCTGCGTCTGCGCTCGTTGTCTGTTAACGTTTCTTTCAAAATCCGTTATCGTCCAGCGCTCGCGATCGAAAATGGCCCAGGGGTCGATTCCCCTGGGAATAAGATCCTCGCGGATAAGAATGGCGCGCATGCGCCGGGCCGTCGTTTCGTCGGCCACTTGGATAAGGCCGGAGGGGGTAACGTAGGTCCTTACGCCCTCCTCGTTTATCCTGGTAATGATTCTGTCGCGCGCGTCCTCGTCGCGTATGGGCGCGTCGATGACGGACACGAGGGCGGAAGAAGACGAAACGCTAAAGAGCGCGATAACCCCCACAATCACCGCTACCGTGATCCCGCAAAGGATCACCCGCTGCATCATAGTTAATTTGCCCCAAAGGATTTTCACGCTCCCAAGAAGCTTTTTAGCAAATTCGCTCATTCTTCCCCCTCCCTTGCCACGTTTTTTTCGCGCCTAGCGCGTGTTGATCAATTCCTTCCAGCCCTGAACGACGCGGTTCATCACGCTTTGGGCTATATCCAAAGTCATTCTGGCCTCGGCCTGCGCGATGGTGATGTCGTGCACGTCCACGGATCCCGGATTTAGGAGCGCCTGCTGCGCCAGCGCCGAGGCGTTGTTCTGCGACGCGCTGACCCTGTCCAGCGCCTGAAGCATGGCATGCTCGAAAGCGCCCGCCCCGGTTACGTCCTGCGCGCCTATGGCCTTTTCAAGATTGATGATATTGGCGCCGCTGTTGGCGTAAGGGCTCGAGATCGGCCCCATGTGCCCCGCGTTTGTAAGATTCATCGTAACTTCCATCATAAACTATCCCCCCCTATCTTTGCCCTATGCTCAGCGCGCGCTGGAACATGGACTTGGAGCCTTCGATTACCGAGGCGTTGGCCTCGTAGGCGCGAGTGGCGGAAATCATGTCCACCATCTCGGTAACGACGTCGACGTTGGGCAGCTCGACGTAGCCGGCCCTTGGGCCCGTCCTGATCGCGTCAGGATGCGTGGGATCCCAGCGCAGCGGATTTTCCGTGCTCGTGTCCTTCTGTATTTCGACGACGCGCACGCCGCGCCCTACCCCGTTGTCAAGGCTGTCCGGCAGAAACGGCGAGCGCCAGAAAGTCCCCTCGGCCACCGGACGCAGGATCACCCTGCCCCTGCGGAAAGGCCCGCCTTCCGTGGTGCGCGTGGTGTTCACGTTCGCCACGTTGTCGGCGATAACGTCCATGCGCAGCCTGTTCGCCGTAAGACCGGTCGATGCCGCGTTAATCGCGCCAAAAATGCTCATTCCCGCCCCCTTGCGTCATAGCTTGACTAGCCCCTCAGAACGCGGCTAATCTGCGAAAATTCAAAATCGATCGACTGAGCCAAAAGCCCGTAGGTCATCTCGTTCTGCACGGCCAGGCCGATCTCCTGCTCAAGATCGACGTTGTTCCCGTTGTTTCGCGACATGCTGGTAAAATCCAGCACGCGGCGAAGCTGCACCTCGCTCACTTTCCGCTCGCGATGGTTGCTGAAGTGCGCCGGATCCGTCCTTGCAAGCTCGAGCGCCGGCCTTACCTTCTGCGATTCGATCGCGCGGGCCGCCTCGCTTTCAAAGCTTACAGTGGACCTCTTGAAGTTAGGGGTCTCGGCGTTGGCTATATTGTCCGCGATGACGGCGCGGCGCACGGAGCCCACGCTCATCCCTCTGTGCAATAGATCGACTGTCTGCCCAAAAGTATTCATATACACGTACCCTCAATTGTAGATCGGCATGCCGAGGCCCTTTCTTTAGGAAAACCCGGCGCCTTAGGCGCCTCATAAGCTCTCTACAGGATATAGCGCCCCAAATCCTGGTCCTTCACCACTTCGGCGAGCTTTTCGTCCACGTAGCCCACCGTAATGGGCACCTTCGCCGGCGCGATGTCCGGCGCCTCGAAGGAAAGCTCCTCCAAAAGCGCCTCCATGATCGTGTGCAGGCGGCGCGCGCCTATGTTCTCCAGCTTGGAGTTGACCTCGGCGGCAAGCGCGGCAAGGCGCTCGACGGCCTCCGGCGTAAATTCCACCTCGACCTTTTCCGTGGCGAGAAGGCCCACGTACTGGCGGGTAAGCGCGTTTTTCGGCTCCGTCAGTATGCGAAGGAAATCGTCCTTGCCCAGGGAATCAAGCTCCACGCGCAGGGGAAAGCGGCCCTGAAGCTCCGGGATCAAGTCCGAGGGCTTGCTGGAAGTGAAGGCGCCGGCTGCGATAAAAAGCACGTGATCGGTGTTCACCGGCCCCCACTTCGTGCTTACCGTCGCGCCTTCCACGATGGGAAGAATGTCGCGCTGAACGCCCTCGCGCGAGACGTCCG
>WRAL01000039.1 GCA_009780285.1 Treponema sp. | reverse complement strand
TGGATCATGCGCCAGCGCGCCAAGCGCCTTTTCGACGCGGCCATGCAAGGCGCGCATTCGCGCGAGGAATTTCCGGTGGCCGCCGAAGCCTGGCGCAGCTGCCTTGTCGATACCTTCGATATGGCTGGCTTTCGCGATCTTATTCTTGCGCTGGGCGATCCGGCAAGCGGCATTAGCGCTTCCTTTTTTGTCAGCAAAAACCCAAGCCCTTTTTCGCGAGACCTTACCCGCGCCGAAACGCTAACCCTTTTGTACGAGGGCGACGAGCGAAAAGACTTTTCCATTTTAGGCGCAAAGGGCGCGCCCAGCCTTGGAGACAAGGCAATAGAGGACGCGCTTTCGCAGGCGGCGCTTCGTCCCAGGCTAAAGCCTGAAATTGTCAACGATTTTTGCGAACGCCTGCGCAGGGAAAAAACCGGCTGGACGCCGGAGGACTCTCCTTCGCTCTGCGATTGGATAAAGGAAAGAATCGCGATCCCCGAAGATGAATGGGAAAAGTTGTGCGCCTTAATGCCCGGTGATTGCGCCGGCGAAACTATAGAGCAGTACATAGGCGCGCACGCGAAAAAAATCATTCGCAAGGGCGCGCTGGTTGCATCAATCGTTCACAATGAATGGAAAACAATGTGGCAGGACGAGGCGCTTGCGCTTCTTGGCCCTTGGCTGCGCTACCAAGGCCCCGTTTCCCTCGCGCGTATTTCAGAAATTTTTGGCGCAAGCGAGGCGGAAGCGCGGGACGCGGCGCGCGCCCTTGCCGAAGTAGGCGAAGCGGTTTTGGACGTCGCTCTTGAAGACGGCGCGCGCGATCTGGTTTGCGACAGGGAAAACATGGAAATGCTTTTGCGCATTTCCCGCAGGGCCGCGCGCTCACAGGTCAGCGAAAAGCCGGCGGCGCTTTTAGCTCCATTTTTGGCCTTGCGTCAAGGGTTATCGTTATTAAGCGCGGGTCAAAGCTGCGCGGAAATATTTAAGAACCTTAGCGGTATCGAAGCGGCGGCAAAGCTTTGGGAAACGGAATTTCTTCCCGCGCGCCACGCGGATTGCAGCTCGCAGGCGCTGGACGGCGAAATAGGGGAGGGGCGCCTGCTTTGGTACGGCGCGGGAAAAGATCTGATTGGTTTCTGCGCGCCTGAGGACCTTGACCTTGTTGTCGATGAAAAACGAGCGGCAAAAAACGCGCAAATCCCGGCGCCTCTTTTGCAGGCCCTGAACGAAGGCTTTTTTGACAAGCCGCGTGATTTTTGGGAAATAAAAGAAAGGCTTGAGAAGGACGGCGCTGAATTTGGCCACAGGGATTGCGCTGCCGCAATCTGGCGCGCCGCCTGGCAAGGCCGGCTTTCGTCGGATTCCTTTGAGTCCGTGCGAAAGGGAATAGAAAACCGTTTTGACATTAAGCCCGCGCCGGAAACGCCTGGAGCGTATTCAACGCCCGGCACGCGCATGACGCCGCGCGCGCAAAAAGTCCCGCGCGCCCTGCGCAATCGCTGGAAGGAAGGCGTGCCCATTCGCGGCAGGTGGTATTCGCTGGAGATCGATGGCGGGGAAGAAGGCGCGGCCACTTCAACCGATCCCTTCGAACAGGACTTGTGCTGCCGCGATCGCGCCCGCCTCCTTCTAGCGCGCTACGGCCTGTTGTGTCGGCCTCTTCTCAAGCGCGAATCCGGCGCCTTTTCCTGGGCCGGCCTTTTGCCCGCGCTGCGCCGCATGGAGCTTTCCGGCGAGATCGTCGCCGGCAGATTTTTTTCCGGCATTAATTCCCTGCAATTCGCCTTGCCCTCAATCGCGCGCGAGCTTGAAAACGCGGAAAGCTTCGGAGGCCTGTATTGGATGAATGCCGTGGATCCGGCAAGTCTCGCCGGCCTTGAAATAGAAGGCTTGGACGAACGCCTGCCGGAGCGCCTTTCTTCAAACCGCCTTTATTTCCAAGGCGCGCTCCTGATCTGCGCAAGCAGAAAAAACGGCCGGGATCTGCGAATCTTTTTACAGCCCGACGACGCGCTTCTAGACGGCCTTATCGAGATGCTGAAAGCTCCGCGCCTAAGAAAGGTAATGCCCGAGACAAGAATCCTTGTCGAAAAAATCAATTGCGAGGATGCCGCGCGCAGCGCCTTCGCAGGGCGTTTCCTTGCGCAGGGCTTCGTTTCCGACCGAGGAAGGCTGTGCTTTTGGTAGCGCGCTTAACGATGCGAGCGCTTTGCGCTAGACTGCGCGCATGTTCAAATATTGCCCGGCCTGCGCGTCCCAGGCGATTCGTTTTGAGGACGGCAAGGTATTCCGTTGCGCGGATTGCGGCTTTGTATATTATCACAACATCGCAGCTGCCGTTGGTTGCGTCATAAGCGTTCCGCCCGCGCTTGCCGGCGAGGAAGAGCGGCTTTTGTTTCTTGTCCGCGCGAAGGAGCCTGCGAAGGGCAAGCTGGATCTGCCTGGCGGCTTCGTCGATCCCGGGGAGGGCGCGCTTTCCGCGCTCAGCCGAGAGTTGCGCGAGGAATTAGGCTGGGCGCCCGAGATTCCGGCCGACGCGTATGACTTTTTCGCTTCTTTTCCCAACGAATATCCTTACAAGGGAATTTTATACAACACCTGCGACATGTTTTTTTACGCTCGCGCGCCGGGCCTTGGCGAGGCGGATTTGACATTGCAAAAATCGGAAATTGCAGGCGCGCGTTTTTTGCGCCCAAGCGAAATATGTTTTGAGGATATGGCCTTTGATTCAACATCGCGCACAATTAAAGCGTATCTTGCATTAAAGGAAAAAAACTGAAGCAGCGCGGCTGAGGGCGCGAGCGCTACTTGTCAAAAAGCCTGTTCATTCTGGCCGTCAAGTCGGCGCGGCGTTTTTTCGTCAGCTCCTCGTCATAGATATAAGCCGCGCCGTCATCGAAGATAACGTCGCCTTCCTTTATTTTCGCCGGGATTCGGCCGGCGGCAATTTCAATCGCTATTTCCTCGCCGGTTTCCATGCAGGCGCAAAGGGCGATCCCTTCCTCGATTCTGTCAACGATAAAACGCATGGCCTTTCTAGCGTACCGTTAGCGCGCTGCCGTCGCTCGCAATGACGATAGTGCCGTGCATGTCGGTTCGGTAAACCCTGGCGCCGGAGCTTTCAAGCCTTTGAACCACCTCTGCGTTCGGATGCCCGAATGAATTGCTCGCGCCCACGCTTATCACGGCGATCTTTGGAGAAACGGCTTGTAAAAACGCCTCGGTCGTGCTTGTCCTGCTTCCGTGGTGGCCTACGTGCAAAACCTGCGCGGAAAGATCGAGCCCGTTAGCCAGCATCTCGTCTTCCGATTCCACTTCCGCATCCCCGGTAAACAAAAAGCTCGTGGCGCCGTATGTTACCAGCGCTGAAACTGAATAATTGTTAAGGTTTCTATGCCCGCCCGAGTTCGGAGCGACTATCGTCAGAACCGCGTCCCCAAGCCTAAACGTGGCGCCGGGAACGGGTTCTATCACCGGAATGTTTTTCTCCTCGATAGCGTCGAGAAGGCGCTCGAAAGTTACGGTCGTGTGCGCGACCCGAGGCATTATCACGGCCCCAACCTCAAACTCGTAAAGAACGTTCACAAGGCCGGCGATATGGTCGGCGTGTGGATGCGTGGCGATAACGTATGCGATGCTCGAAACGCCCGCATCGCGCAGGTAGCGCGTAAAAGCGTCCGCCGCGCGCCTGTCCCCGCCGTCGATCAGCGCGTTTCCGCCCGAGGTCTGTATCAGGGTCGCGTCTCCCTGCCCGACGTCGATAAAATGCGCGACAAGTCCGTCGCGCATATGCGCCTCTTGCGGGCGCGCCGCCTCGCTCGCGTGTGATGGCGCGCCGGGCGCCGCGTAGGCCAAGGCCAGCGCAAGAAGCGCCGCCGCCGCGAAAATAGGCCAAAGCTTTCCGCCTTTTCGTTTTTTCATCTTCTTCTATATTAAAGCGCGATTGCCTAAAAAGCCATGCCCGGCGCGCGGCTTTTTTGTCTTGCGCCGGGGAAAAAGCGCCGACAATCGTGGATATGGAGCGTAAATGCTGAACCTTCAAAACATGCTCTACTCGCTGCCGGGGATTTTGCTGGGGCTGACGGTACATGAATTCTGCCACGCGCTTTGCGCCTGGCGCCTGGGCGACGACACGGCGCGGGAGGAAGGCCGTCTTACGCTTAACCCGCTTCGGCACATCGATCCTGTGGGCTTTCTCTTTTTGCTTGTCGTCGGTTTCGGCTGGGCGAAGCCGGTGCGCTTCAATCCCGCGCGTCTTCGCAATTACCGCAGGGACAGGGCGCTTATCGCGCTGGCCGGCCCTTTTTCGAACCTTGCGTTGGGAATCGTCCTTGCGCTTGCGTTGCGGGCCGCGCTTTCCGCCGCCGCGCCGTCAATCGCCTTTCTTAACGGGCTTTATGTGGCGGCGCTTATAAACTTTGCGCTCTTTATCTTTAACATGCTTCCCATTCCGCCTTTGGACGGAAGCCATGTGGTATTTTCCCTTTTCAACGCAAAGCCGAAAACTGAAATATTATTGGCTAAAATAGGGATGCCGGCTTTGATCGCGCTCTTGCTGATTCAAAATTTCGCGAGTATTTCCATTCTGCCCATAGGCGCGGCGGCGCGCGCTTTGGTCGATTTTTTTCTGTAGCGGAGTATCGCGCTAAATTCCTTCGCGGCGCTCCGAACGCGCTTGAATTCGAGCCTCCCCGGCGCTATTTTTTTGCATGACCCTCAGCGTTCCGGGCTTGCCCAAGGCGGCCTCCCGCGCCGCCTTGGGCGAGTTGGCCCCGGGCGCTCTTGTCTCAATGCCGGGCTTGTGGTAGACTTGCCTAAGCATGGACGCATCGACATTGATAAAAACCGATGAGAAGACTGGCTCCAAGATAAAGGAGCCGCAAGAATGTCTCGTGATTCTTCTTAACGACGACTATACGACCATGGAATTCGTCGTGGAGGCGCTCGTCGCGGTCTTTCACAAAAGGCTTGACGAGGCCGGCCGGATCATGCTGGACGTTCACGAGAAGGGCAAGGGCGTAGTGGGGCGCTATCCTTGGGACATTGCCGCCACAAAGGCGGAACAGGTTCATGCCGCGGCGCGCCGGGACGGATTCCCGCTGCGCTGCGCGCTTGAGCCGGCCTGAAACCGGAGGGAACGGGCGATGAAGATTTCGGATGACGTGCAGGCCATTTGCAACGCGGCCTACAACGAGGCGCGGGCTCGCAATCACGAGTACCTTACGCCGGAGCATATTCTTTACGCGGCGCTGGCTTTCGAGCGGGTGCAGGACGTGCTGAGATCCTGCGGCGCCGACGCGGCGGAGATGAGAAGCGACATGGAAAATTACCTTGGCAGGATCAATACGATGCAGCCGAGGACGGAGCCTATCCAAACCGTGGGCTTTCGCAGCGCCATCGAGCGCGCGGCCTTGCAGAGCCGCGGCGCCAACAAGGAATCGGTGGACGTGGCCGACGTTCTGGTTTCGCTCTTCGACGAGGAGCGCAGCCACAGCGGCTACTGCATGCGCAAGGCCGGAATCAAGCGGCTGGAGCTTCTTACCGTCCTTTCCCACGGCGGTCCGGGCGAGAAGGTCTCGGACGAGGACGGCGATGAACGCGGGCCGTTTTCCCGGCCGGATCGCGCCGGCAAGGAAAAAAAGTCCGCGCTGGCGCGCTACGCCACGGACCTTACCAAGCTGGCGCGCGAGGGAAAGCTCGATCCCTTTATTGGAAGGGAAAGCGAGCTCGACCGCACGATCCAGGTGCTTTGCCGCCGGCTTAAAAACAATCCGGTTCACGTCGGCGATTCCGGCGTGGGAAAGACGGCGGTAACCGAAGGCCTCGCCCAGCGCGTGGCCGAGGGCCGGGTGCCCCGCGCGCTTCGCGGCCTTACGATTTACGCGCTGGACATGGGCGCTCTGGTCGCCGGCGCGAAATACCGGGGCGATTTCGAGGAGCGCGTGAAGCGCGTGGTGGACGAGGCGATCAAAAAGGAGCGCGCGGTTCTTTTTATCGACGAGATTCACACCTTGGTCGGCGCCGGCGCCGCTTCCGGCGGGGCGATGGACGCTTCCAACCTTTTAAAGCCGGCCTTGGCTTCCGGGAAGCTCAGGTGCATAGGCTCGACCACGCACGAGGAATACGGGAGGTTTTTCGACAAAGATAGGGCGCTTTCAAGGCGCTTTCAAAAGATAGACATAGCCGAGCCTTCGCAAGAGGACGCGGTGGCGATTCTCGGCGGGCTGAAGGCCAAGTACGAGGAATTCCATCGCGTGGCTTACTCCGACGAGGCGCTGGAGGCGGCCGTTCGCCTGTCGGCGCAGTTCATCACCGAAAGGCGCCTGCCGGACAAGGCGATCGACGTGATCGACGAGGCCGGCGCCCAGGCGCGCATCGCCGCCGGCGGGGCTGAGGACGAGGCCGCGCCGGGCGAGGAGGAAAGCGCCCGTTCCGCCGGCGCCGATTCCAGCGAGACGATCAAGGCCGAGGTCGAGATAGTCGAAATCGGCGTGGGCCAGATCGAAAGCGTAGTTTCCAAGATCGCGCGGATCCCCGAGCGCTCTGTGGGCGAAAGCGAAAAGGACAAGCTGCGCGCGCTGGACGAAAAGCTCCGCGCCGGGGTTTTCGGGCAGGACGATGCGGTGGCCGCCGTGGCCCAGGCCGTAAAGCGCTCGCGCGCCGGCTTCCGCGCCGAGGGAAAGCCCGTGGCGAACTTCCTTTTCGTCGGCCCCACCGGAGTCGGGAAAACCGAGCTCGCTCGCCGGCTCGCCGACATTCTCGGCGTCGCCATGATTCGCTTCGACATGAGCGAGTACCAGGAAAAGTACGCCGTTTCCCGGCTTATAGGCTCGGCGCCCGGCTACGTGGGCTACGAGGAAGGCGGCCAGCTTACCGAGGCCGTGCGCAAGCAGCCCCGCGCCGTGGTTCTTCTTGACGAGATCGAAAAGGCGCACGGGGACATCTACAACGTTCTTTTGCAAATAATGGACTACGCGACCCTTACCGATAACCAGGGCCGCAAG
Organism: Treponema sp.; assembly: GCA_009780285.1. GTDB lineage: Bacteria > Spirochaetota > Spirochaetia > Treponematales > Breznakiellaceae > WQXQ01. The sequence goes on along the minus strand of WRAL01000039.1, from coordinate 2,078 downwards.
GCCGATTTCCGCAACGTGGTTTTTATCATGACGAGCAACGCCGGCGCGCGCGAGATAGGCAGGGAGCTTATAGGCTTCGGCGAGCGCGCGCAGGGGGAGAGCGCCGTGGACGACGCGGTGGAAAAGACCTTCACGCCGGAGTTCCGCAACCGGCTTGACGCGGTGGTGCGCTTTTCGCATCTTTCCCGCGAGATCATGGCCTCGATCGTGCGCAAGGAGCTCGCGCTTTTTTCCTCGCAGCTTGCCGAAAAGCGCGTGTCGCTCGAGGTTACCGATGCCTGCGTGGACGCGCTGGCGCGGGACGGCTACAGCCGGGAATTCGGCGCGCGCAACGTGGGCCGTATAATAGAAGAAAAGATCAAGGGCTTTTTCGTGGACGAGGTTCTTTTCGGCCGGCTTTGCTCCGGCGGAAGCGCCCGCGCGCACTGGAACGACGGCTGCTACGTGGTTTCCGTGGTCGAGACGGACGATGACGAGGCTTCGGCCAATGGCGGCGAGAGTGAAGCGGCGCGGGAAAAGGAAGCCGCGCGGATTTTCTAGGGGGCGCTCGTGCGGCGCCGCCATCGCGTCGGGCCCGATCCGAACTTTCCCTATCTCGACGAGGACGAGCGCTTCCCTTTTCCCCCGCCTTCCCGCTGGGGGGAAAGCGTCGTCGCCGTCGGCGGCAACCTTTCCCCAGGCATGATTCTTTCCGCCTACGAGCAGGGGATTTTTCCCTGGTACGGCCCGGGCGATCCTTTGATCTGGCAATCCCCGGATCCGCGCATGGCGATTTTTCCCCGAACGCTCCACGAATCGAAGTCCATGCGCAAGATCCTCGAAAAGGGCGTTTTTGAGATCGATTTTGACCGCGACTTTCCCGCGGTGATCCGCGCCTGCGCGAAGGCAGAGCGACCCGGGCAGGACGGCACCTGGATACTCCCGGAAATCATACGAGCCTACGAGCGCATGGCCAAATTGGGCTGGGCGCATTGCGCGGAGGCCCGCGTCGACGGCCGGCTTGTGGGCGGCTGCTACGGCCTGCTTATAGGCCGGGCTTTTTGCGGGGAATCGATGTTCTCGCTCCAGCCCAACGCTTCCAAGGCGGCCTTTCTTTCCCTCGCGCGCCGTCTTTTCGACGACGGCGCGGCCTTTATCGACTGCCAGGCGCCCACCGAGCACCTGCGCAGCCTCGGCGGGACGGAAATTGACCGGGCTTATTTTTTAAAGCTTTTAGGCAAGGCGGTGGATCGATCTTGCCCGGCCAAAAAGTAGGCGCTATGAAACGCTCGTTCTTGCCGCTCCCTTTTTACGCGGGAAATCAATCTTGCCGGAAAATTAACCACGGAGGACACGGAGTTACACGGAGTAGGAGAAAGTATTAACTCACGGAGCGCTGCGCAAAGGTATTTTCTCCGTGTAACTCCGTGGCAATTTACAAAAATTATTTTTCATGTTTTCTCGCAGGGCGCTTGACGGCTGTCGAGACTTCCGGTAAAGTCCATCCACTCATGCGAATTATATGAGAAGGAGTTTTTTAATGAAACGCGCGTTTTTGCTCTGCTCCGCGATAGCCTGCGCGTTTTTGCTTGCCTCCTGCGCGGAGCGCGCGCGGGAGGAAGGGCCGGCGGAAGTCCCGCGCGGGATCCCGGAGGAGCTTCGCGAGATCATGCGCGCGAACGTGGAGGCCACCCTTCCGGCCTTCCATCCGGACTTTGAGGAGGCATGGGAAAGCCTGTCTCCGGACGGCTACGACCTTGAGACCGACGAGGCCATCGCCGCGATACTCGCAGACACTGAAAGGCGCTCGCCTACCGCCATCATACGCATGGCCGCAATCGAGGAGGAATTGCATTTCCTCTTCGACCTTCTGCGCTATGCCTACGCCGGCTACAACTATTTTGGCGGCGACGGTGTTTTCCTGCCATTGCGCGACGCCATGCTGGAACGCGCGCGCGAGCTGACGGCCCGTAGCGGCTTTATGAGCATTGACAGCTACCGGTCTCAAATCCTGGCGCTCTATCTGCGCGGCGTGATCGCCGACAACCACTTCCATGTCGAAAGGGCAAGGATGGCCGCGCCCAACTACGTTCAGCTTT
>WRAL01000038.1 GCA_009780285.1 Treponema sp. | reverse complement strand
TCACAGGGCCGTCGACGCCCTGATTTCGCTTAACAAGGGAAAGGATCTTGAGGCGCCGCGATCCCTCGCCGCCGCGCTTCAAGCCGTCTAGCCATGGTTAGGTTTTTTATTTTGAGGCAACCGCCGTTTCGGTTAGGTTTTATTTTGAGGCATTACGGCCGGCCAGGGCTCCTCCGTCCATTTCCTCTATCGCCTTTTCGGCCTCGGATATCTCGTCGAAGGGATCCTCGCGATCGGCGTAGATCACGGTGTTTTCGTGCCCCTTGCCTAAAAGCAGCACTATATCGCCGGAGCGGGCAAGGGACATGGCCTTGCGAATGGCCTGGGGGCGATTCGGAATGAGAAAGAGGTTTTCCCCTCGCCTGAAGCGCGCCGCGTCCTCCGGCTGGCGCATGACGCCGCGCTCGATCTCCTCGAGAATCGCCATGGGATCCTCGCTCCGGGGATCCTCGTCGGCCAGAACTATCGCGTCGGAATAGGCGGCGGCCACCGCGCCCTGCTCCGGGCGCTTTTCCGTGTCCCTTTCGCCGGCCGAGCCGAACAGGGTTATTATCCTCGCGCCCTTTTCGTCGGCCCTTTTTCGAAGCGGGGGAAAGATGGCGCGGAAGGAGGACGGCGTGTGCGCGTAGTCGACGATGGCCTCGAAGCTCTGGCCCTTTTTGACGGCCGTCATGCGGCCGCGCACGGGCTGGAGGCGAGGGCAAAGGCCGACGATCTCGCGCAGGGGAACGCCCGTAAGGCCGGATACGGCAAGCAGGGCGGCAAGGACGTTCCTTGCGTTGAAGGCGCCGGGAAGACGGTCCTCGATTTCAAGCCTCTCGTCGCCGCCGGCGATCGCGGCGTACTTGTTGCCCAGCTCGCCGGCGGCAACCTCGGCGACGGACAGATCGCAGGGCCTTCCCTCGGCGCTGAAGGCCAGGGATTTCCGCCTTGTCGCCACGGCGAAGTACTCCGCGCTGGGATCGTCGGCGTTCACCACGCCAAAGGGATCGGGGACGGCCGGGGCGCCGGCTATGTCGGCGCTTCGTTTGGGGCTTTCGCGGTCGAGCGCGCGGAAAAGGTTCGCCTTGTCGTCCCGGTACTGTTCCCAGGTGCCGTGAAATTCAAGGTGCTCGCGCCCCAGGGCCGTAAAAACCGTCGCGTCGTACTCGACGTCGCCCAGGCGGTTCATGCGCGGCGAAAGTCCGTGCGAGCTTGACTCCACGACGGCGTAGGCGCAGCCCTTTTCGGCCATTTCCCAAAGCATGCGCTGCACGACCGGCGCCTCCGGCGTGGTCTGATGCTCGGGGTTCCAGATCGGATCCCCGCCGTCGGAATGCTGGACCGTGGAAATAAAGCCGGCCTTTTTTCCCAAAAGCCGCAAAAGCTGCCAGATAAGGCTTACCGTGGTGCTTTTGCCCTCGGTTCCGGTAACGCCTGCGACAAGAAGCCTGCGCGAGGGCCGGCCGTAAAACGAGGCGGACAGGGGCGACATGGAAAAACGGGCGGACTTGGCGCGCAGGTACGCAAGGCCGGGAATCTTCCGCCCGGATTCCGCCTCGTGGACGATGGCCACGGCTCCCCTTCGCGCCGCTTCCTCGATAAAGCGGCTTCCGTCGGCGCGCTGGCCGGGCAGGGCGAAAAAAACCGCGCCGGGGCGAACGCGCCGGGAATCGTACTCAAGGGATTCGACGAAGGGATCGCCAGCGAAGTCCGTTTCGACAAGCCCGGCTTTTTGGGCCAGGCCGGGATCAATAAAGTCGCTAAGACGGCGTTTCATCGGCGAATCCTGCAGGAAGGGCCGTTCCCTAGTTAAGCTTTTCGTCGGCCGGGAAGGGATTTGCGTAGACGCGTGTCCCAAGCTCCTTGTCCAGGCTTAAAAGAAGCCCTTTGTTGTCGCCAATCATGTCAAGTTTGGCGATGATGTCCGAGGCGCTGGCCTCTTCCTCCACCTGCTCGTTCACGTACCACATGATAAACTGATAGCAGGCGTGATCGTTTTCCTTCATCGCCAGGGTGGCAATGTCGTTAAGGTTTTTGGTGGTGGCCCGCTCGCTTGCAAGAACCTTGTTGAAAATATCCCCCATGCCGGAAAACGAGGCGGCCGGAGCCTCAAGCGCAAGGAGGGCCGGCTTGGAGCCGCGATCCATAATATATTGGTACATGTGTATCGCGTGGGCCATTTCCTCACGCGACTGCGCGTACAGCCAGGTTGCCGCGCCTTTAAGGCCGGCGTCCTCCGCGTAGGCGGACATCGAAAGGTACAAATACGCCGAGCCCATCTCGTTGTTCAGCTGTTTTACGAGCGCCGCGGTCAAAGTTTCGCTTAACATAATTCCACTCCTTCCCCCCGTGCCATTAGAGCGCGCGAATGAAAGCTTGTCAAGCTGGGGCAACGCGGCCTTTCGATTCAGCGCCTTTGATCCCAGGCACGGGCTTCCGGCCGAGCCTGGCCTTACCTATACAGAACCTGCGCCTTGCAGCCTTTTTTCCAGGACTTCTTCCACTTCAGCGAACGCTCCTCGCTTACCTGGATAACCTGCGTTCTTTTCCAGCCGTAAAACGCCTCCTCGTCGACATATTCCACGCTGTCGGGAATGACGACGCTCGCAAGGTTGACGCAATCGTAAAAGGCGTATGCGTCGATTTGCGCGACGCCCTCCGGTATGGCCAATTCCCTCAGCCCCGCGCAGTTGAAAAACGCCCCGCGCCCGATCAGCTTAACGCCGGCCGGAATGACGCTGGTTTTGCAGCCAGCCTTCAAGACTTCCCCCGAGATTCCCAGCAGGCAGTTTCCCTCGCTTTTGAATTTCGGGTTGCCGACGGCGACGGCAATGCTTTCCAGGCCGGCGCCGGAAAAAGCGCCGTTGCCAATAATAGTGACGCTTTCGGGAATTGTTATGGCGGCGAGGCCGACGCAGCCGGAAAAGGCGCCGTCGTGAATGAGGGTTACGCCTGAGGGTATCTCGATACTTTTCAGCGCCGGGCATTTTTCGAACATGTTGCTTTCGACACGTTTTAAGTTGCGGGGAAGGTTTACGCCGGCCAAATCCGCGCAGCCGGAAAACGCGCTGCTTCCAAACGCGACGACGCTTTCGGGGATTGTCGCGCTTTCAAGGCCGCACATGCTGAAAGCCCTGTTTCCAATCTTTGCGACGCCGTCGGGAATTGCGACGCTTTTCAGGGCGCGGCAGCGCATGAACGCTCCGTCGGCTATTTCGGTTACGGGCAAGCCCCCGAACGTCGCCGGTATGACAATTTCGGCGACGCCCGACATATCCCTTTTCGCAAGTTCCGCCGTCTCAAACGACACGGAGAGCGCCGCGCCGTCGTTGATTGCCGTAAACGCCAAGCCTGCAATTTGTTCCATCTAAACGCCTTCCCGCGTAATAGCCCGCGCTTGGTCTGGGAGTCTTGCGACGGGCCACAACCCCAAAATGCCCTCCGGTCAGCGCCCGCTGACCGGAGGGGCTACGGATTAAAGGCCGCGGATCAAAAGGCCGCGCGGCCTACAAATCCAGCTTCCACATCCCGTGAAGGTTGCAATAGGCGTAAGCTTCCGTCGCCTTGCCCTCGACCGTGAACTCCGCCTCCGGCGCGCCGCCGGCTTTCAGCATGGCATGCTGGCCGCCGTTTTCCGTGCCGACGTAGATAAAGTCGATCAGATGCTCTTCCGTCATCGGATGAGACACGCTTCCCACCTTCACCTTTATGCGGTCGCCGTTTTTCTCAACCACCGGAATGTGCTTTTCCTGGCTGGCCTCAACCGTGTTCGGCGCAAGCTCGCGCATCCTTTCGCCGCAGCAGGCCAATGCGCCGCCCTTGTTCAAAAACAGGCCGGCGACATTGCCGCATTTATCGCAGACAAAGAACTTTGTCTTGTTACTCATCTTTGTTCCTCCATATGACTTTTAGTCGATACAGAGTATCAAATAGCTCCTGCTTTGTCAACCTTGCCGCGCGTAGGATTTTTATGTTTTCAGAGTCTTCTGCTTGTTTTTCAGCATGACAAGCGCCTTTGCGGCCCTCGTCTCGCGCGTGGCCTCTTGCTTGGCGCCGCCCACCCAGTCGCAATAGCCGCGCTTGTAGCCATCGCTTAGGCCCTCGAAAAAGGCCCTCGCCTCCGGCTCGTCCTTAAGCGCCTCGACAAGCTCTTCCGGCGCGACCGGCGTCCCCTTGCTTTGTTCCATAACGTCTCCTTTGAACGTAGCATACCGGCTTTCGAGAGATCCGGCAATGCGGCGCGCTAAGGCCGCGCATCCATCAAAAAAATGGGCGAGGCGTTCGTCGGGTCCATCGCGCCGCTGTCGCGAAAGCCAAGTTTCAGCCAGAATTCCTTTACGTCCCTGAAAGGGGTCAAAACGATCCGCTCGAGCCCATTGCGCCGGAAAATTTCCATGGCGCGGAAAAACATCGCCTTTGCCAGCCCCCGCGCCCTGTATTCCGGCCTTACGTAAAATTCCATTATCTCGCCCCAGCGGTCGCTTCCGGTCAAAGGGCCAATCGTGGCGATATAGTCGTCGTTTTTGAGGCCTTTCATTTCCACGACGTCAAAAGCGCAAAAGCCGGCGGCGCGGCCGTCGTATTCGCATAGCTCGATGTCGAAGATTTTTCCCTCGGCTTTTCTTCTTTCGTGGATTTCCAGGAGCCGGCCGGCGCGCCGCAGCAGGGCCTCATCGTCGCCTTCGTCCTCGATCTCGCGCATGTAGCGCAGCCACATTTCCGCGAAGGCCCGGAAATTTCCGCCGTCCTTTTCGACGCGCGCGAAGCTAATTTCGTCCATATACGCGCGACGCTTCCTCCAAAACAAAAAGCGTAACTCATTGCCGGGCAACGAGTTACGCTTTTTTGCGACCTAGAAGACTTGAACTTCCATGCCTCTCGGCACTAGCACCTCAAGCTAGCGTGTCTACCAGTTCCACCAAGGTCGCTTGGGTGCAGTATGCCTTTTTTTCGCGCGCATGTCAAGCGCCTTTTTCCGCCGCCTCGATTTTTTTCAGGCAGTCGGCGGCCAGCGCGTCCTGCGGCTCTATGTCCAGCGCGGCGCGGAAGAAGGCCGCCGCTTCGGCAAAGTCCCCGCGCCTCATGGCAAGAACGCCAAGGTTCGAGATTACCTTTACGTTGTCGCAGTCGTCGCGAAGGGCCGCCTCAAGCTGGCGCCGGGCGCCGGCTTCGTCGCCGGTTTCCATAAGGCAGATGGCAAGCTCGTTTCGCGTGTCGCTGTTCCCGCCGCCTTCCTCCACGGCCTTGGAAAAAGCCGCCGCCGCGTCGGCCCAGCGCTCGAGCCTTCTCAAAGCCCAGCCCAGCGCGAACCAGCCGTTCCAGGAATTGGGCCGCCTTTCGATAAAGCCGCGAAGCTCAAGCATCCCGGCCTCCTCCTCTCCGGCGAGAATAAGGGCGCGCGCCCGGGCGAAGTCCTCGTCGGCAAGGCCGTTCCGGTCGATCTCGCGGACTATCGAGCCGGCGCGCTCGTCCTCGACGCAGGCGACAAGGCATTCCCTTGCTCGCGCGAAATCCTTTCTGCCCAGATAAAAAAAGCCGGCGTTAAGGCGCGCCTCGACAAAGGCAGGGCCAAGGGCCATCGCGCGGGCGAAGGATTTTTCCGCCTCGCCGTAGGCAAGCTCCGCGTCCGGGCCAAGTCGCCTTTCGATGGCCTGCGCGCGTCTTTCCAGGGCAAGCGCGCGGTTAAGCGCGACCACAGGCGATTCGGGGAGCAGCGAGTCCAGGGAATCGAGTATTTCCAAAGCGGCCTCGAATTCGCCCTCCGCCGCCTTGAGCGCCGCCGCGTCCGAAAGCTCGGCGGCCAGCGAAGGGCGAAGCGCAAGCGCGAAGGCGCGATAGTAGTCCATCCATTCCGGGCGCGCCGATCCCTCGCCGGAAATCACCCGCAGCATCCCGGAAACGATCATCTCCCAGGAAAGATCCTCCAGCGCCGCCGCGTCGGAAGGAATCCCGTTTTCCGGCACCTCCACCGGCAGCGGAATGTCCGGATCGAGTCGAAAGCCGCCCTCGCCTTCAAAGGCCCCGCGCAGGCTTTCCGGGACCGAAAGAAAAATCACCCCGCCCATGTCGCCCTTCCTAGACCGCCTGCCCGGAGCGATTGTTCGCCCAAAGCGTGCTGATATGCTCGTTGATCCGCGCCTTGTAGCCCAGCGGGACGCGCTCGTCGTCGAAAACCATGGCAAGCGCCACCATGCCGGGCTTCCCCTGCACCGCCTCGCCGCGCACGAACTTCCCGGGCAGCATGAAGCTTTCCATGGGATAGTCGAAATCGAGCCGGAGCGTCGCGTCTTTTTCCAGGAGGAACTTGCTCACGCCCATAAGCACGACCTTCGCGCTGGAGAACGCCACGTCCCGCACTATGCAGCGGCGCGGCACTTTTTGAATGAAGACCACCGCCTCCCTTGAAAGCATCTTGAGCTTGCGCTGGGATTCCGGGGTAACGAGTATGCGCTCGTCCTTTCGCTTGGCCGAGCTTTCAATGGCGTCCAGCAGGCGCCCGATTATCTCGATAAAGTCGTCCGGCGGGCGCTGGGTGAACTGGACGGACACGAGCGCCGTGTCCTTCGATTCGTTGTAGGGAGAAAGATTCACCACCCGGCCGGCGATAAAAAACGTGATGGGACCGCCCCTTTCGTCCGTATTCCTGAAGCAAAGGCGCAGGCTGACCGAACCGTTGGCCTGGCGCAGCTTGATCACGTTTTCCTGCGACATGCTCATGACAACCTTGGCCGCCAGAAAGGAAGTGGCGAAAAGCGCGCAGGACCAAAATTCGTTGCCGCACTTAAGCTGCACCTGATCCGGCACAAGGCCCGTTCCGTCTATCAGATTCTTAGTGAAGGTAGCCTCTACCTCTTTGTAAACATTGTAATAGGTCGCGATTTTTTTTGCCGGCAACACTCCCATAAAACCACCTTGTCAGTCTGCTGCAGGACGAGCTCCCCGTCCCGCTCAGCCATCGGGCAGGAAGGGTAAGACTCGTCGCATAACCCGCATTATAGCGCAGAAGTCCAAAAAGTAAAAGCGGCCGGCGCAAATCGATCCCGGAGGCATAATGGAGACGGCAAAAAGCGCCGATAATGACGCATGAACGCCACAAGTTTTGAGGACGCGGTTTTTCTCCTCAACATTCGCATAAGAATGGTGCGCGACGCGATGCGCCTCAACCCGCCGGGCGATCTGTTCATGGAAGTATGCATGGACGATATCTCGTTTATCGACAGGGTGCTGGACAGGCTTGCCGGAGAGGTCTCCGACGGGAGGGAGCCTTCCGGCGCCGGGGTCGATTACGCGGCGGACACGGAATGGCAGTTCAGCCAGCTTCTTACAGAATTCCTTTTGCGGACGAACCCCTTTTTCGCGCAGGCCACCGAGCAAAGCCGGGAAAAAGTGCTGTCCCTGCGCAACGGCAGCAACGCCCGCAGGAAAGTTTTCGAGAAAGTCGGAATGGCGGCGCAGGGCGATCTTGCCGATCCGGTCGTTAGCTCGGCCGAGCTTTCGATACTGTTCGGGGGCGACTGACGGCTCGCGCAGGCAAGGGAGCGTCCCTGCGGATAACCGGCGGCGAGCTTTGCGGAAGGCGCGTTCCGGTTCCGCCCGGGGAAATACGCCCCAGCATGGATCAGATGCGCGAATCGGTTTTCGCGATTCTTGGCGACCTAAAAGGCAAATCCTTTCTTGACATTTTTTCCGGCTCCGGCGTTATCGCGCTTGAGGCGGCCTCGCGCGGCGCCGGCCCGGTGGAGGCCGTGGAAAAGGATCCGGGCAAAAGGGAAAGCCTTCTTGCCAACCTTGCCATTTCGCCGGCGCCCATTCGCTGCCGAATCATGAGCGCCGAGCTTTACGTCATGCGCGCGAAAACCGCCTTCGACATTATTTTTCTCGACCCGCCCTTTCCCTACAAGTACAAATGGGATCTGCTTTCCCGGGTGATGCGCTCGCCGCTTTGCGCGGAGGGAACGCTCGCGCTTATTCACAGGCCGGCGGAGGACAATCCGCCCGACGAGATAGCCGGCGCGGAAAAGAGCGACTCCCGGCGCTACGGCCGCTCGATCGTGGATTTTTTCGTAGCGGCTACTCGAAGGTAACGCCCAGCCAGTTTTCCGTGACGCTTTGCTCGGCGTCGATAAGGCCAATGTCGATACGCGCCGTCGTTTCCGCCACCAGCCACCTTACGCCGGCCGACTCGAAACGCGCGCCCGGGCCGGGCAAGTCCGCCAAGCCCATCGCGTGGGAATACTCGCGCGAGACCATTATCCCGGCCGGAATGTTGGCCTGGGAAAGAACCGTCGCCCAAAGCATCGCGCGGCTGTCGCAGTCGCCGCGGCCTTCGGTAATGGCCGAGACCAGGTTCACGAAATCGCTGCCGGCCCTATCGCGCTCGTAGGCGAAGCCCTGAACGAAGGAAAGCGCCCTTTGCGCGAAAACCCTGTCGCGCTCGCCGGGATCAAGCGCGCGGGATTCCTGGGCCCCGAGCCGCAGCGCGCGCTCGAGCTGAAAGGCCGCGTCGGAAATCCTGTCCCAGGAATCGCGAAAGATCGCCCTGTAGAATCGTATCCACGCTTCCTGCCAGTATCGGGAAAATTGATAGAGCGAGAGCAAGAGGAATTCATTGTCGACGAGCATCTGCGCGGCGCTGGCGTCGTTCTCGCGGAACATCGCGCTAAGGCCGAGGCTTCCGGCAAGGGGCTTTCGCACCGGATCCCCGCGCGGGATGGCGAACTCGACTATAGGACCGGGCAGAAGCGCCTCGGCATCGGTGGGGGCGATTGAATTGAGGGCGGAAATGTGAATGAGATCCACGTTTTCCGTTCCGGCCGGCGCGTAGGCCAGGGCAAGCAGGAGCGGCGGAACGAGCCAGCCGGAGCCGTCAAGCTCAAGGCCCAGAGCCCAGCCTTCCATGCCGGCGAAGCGCAGCTCCATGATTCCGGCGTCGCGCCCGGAATATTCAAAGAGCGTCTCGTTTCCGGTGTTTCCAAGGCGCGCGACCACGTCCCGCATCATCGCCTCGACGCTCGAATAGACGCCGTTGTACACGAGAATGTCGAACATCGCCTCGCTTGGCCCTTCGAACGAAAAGCGGTCGAAGG
>WRAL01000037.1 GCA_009780285.1 Treponema sp. | reverse complement strand
GGATACGCGCGAAGCTATTTCCGCATCATCCTGTACTCCTCGGTTTTCGGCCTTGTTTCCTTCGGCCTTTCGCACTGCACCCGCGCGCAGGGCTTTCCGCTTATAACGATGATAGCGCTTTTGATAGGCGCCGTCCTTAACATCGCCTTCGACGCGCTTTTTATCCTGGCCTTCGGCTGGGGCGTGGAAGGCGCCGGCTGGGCGACGGTGGCCGCGCAGGGCGTCTCGATGCTCTGGATTCTCAGGTTCGTCGCGTCGAGCAAGGCCGGCGTGCGCCTGCGCCTGCGCGCCTTCAGGCTCTCGCCCGCCATCACCGCGCAGATCATGTCCTTCGGATCGGCGCAGTTCCTTTACAACATCACCCTTTCGGCCGTGCAGGTTTTGTTCAACGCGAGCATGGTCCGCTACGGCGCGGCGGCGCTGGGCGTGGCGAACGGCGGCGACATCGCGCTGGCCGGGATGAACATAATCGGCGGGATCCAGCTTTTGATCCTCATGCCGATCTTCGGGATCAACCAGGGCGCGCAGCCCCTTCTTGGCTACAACTACGGCGCGAAAAAGTTTTCGCGGGTGCTGCGCGCCTACGCGCTGGCCGTCGCCGCCGGCAGCGCGATTTGCCTGGCCGGCTTCGCCGCCGTGATGCTTTTCCCCACACAGCTTGTGCGTATGTTCGTCTCGGACGCGGATCCGGCGCTTCTTGCGTTCGCGCCGCGCGCGATGAGGATCATGCTGATGATGCTTCCCTTCGGGGCCTTCAGCGTGATCTCCACGATCTTTTTCGTCGTTACCGGCCGGCCGAAAGTCTCTATCTTTCTGTCGCTTTTGCGCCAGTGCCTGATTCTTACGCCGCTTATCCTGATCCTTGGAAGGACCTTCGGGCTTTGGGGGGTCGTCTTCGCCACGCCGATTTCCGACGCGCTTGTTCTCTTGATAACCGGCGCGATGATGTTTTTGGAACTGCGAAAGCTGAAAGGGGCGACGGCGTGAAGGCCCGGTACAAGGCCGTGATCTTCGACTGCGACGGCACGCTCCTGGACACGCTCGCCGACATCGCCGCCGCGATGAACGCCGCGCTTGCCGCTCGCGGCTGGCCTGAGCTTCCGGTCGAGAACTACCGCGCCAAGGTGGGCTGGGGAATTCTCCGCCTGGCCGAGCTTGCCATGCCGGAAGACGCGGAGCGAGAGGCCGCGCGCGAGCTTGCCGAGGAAGCGGCGCGGATCATGGCCGAAGCCTCGCCGGCGGCGAGGCCCTACCCCGGAATAGCCGAGCTTCTGGACGAGCTTGCCGACAAAAAGATCAAGATCGCCGTGATGAGCAACAAGCCGGAAGCGGCGCTTAAAAAAACCCTTCGCGCCTGTTTTCCGGACCTTTCCTTCGACGCGATAGTCGGGGCGCGCGAAGGCGTCGCCGTAAAGCCGGACCCCGAGGCCGTGTGGGACATGCTTGCCGAAGTGGGCGCAAGCCCGCACGAGACGCTCTTTGTCGGGGACAGCGACGTGGATATCTTGACGGCGCGCAATTCCGGCTGCTATCCGGTGGGCGTAAGCTGGGGCTTCAGGCCCCGCGAGACTCTGGAAAAGGCCGGCGCCGCGCGCGTGATCGACCGGCCGCAGGAGATATGGGACGCGATTTACGGCGGCGGGAAATAAGCGCCTAATTTCCGGCTATTCTCGCCAGGGCCGCTCGTGCGCCCGCGTGGTTCGGGCTTAGCTCCACGGCGCGCGCGTAGGCCCGCGCCGCGGATTCAAGGTCGCCGGCCTCCTCGCGCACGGATCCCAGCCTGTACCACCAGAGTATCATCCCCGGCTCGAAAAAAACGGCCTGGGTGTAGGCTATGTCGGCGCGGTGGAACCTGCCCTGCAGCCTGAAAATCTCGCCCATAAAAAAGTACGCCATGGAAATGCGATCCCCGTTGGGCATAAGGCTCGCGTATCGTTCCATGTGCGCAAGGGACTGCTCGAAATTGCCAAGGAAAAAATACGACTGCCCCATCGCGTCCAAAATGGCGTATTCCGAGGGAAAGAGGCGCAGCCCCTGCTGGCCCCAGCTTATCGCCTCGGAATGCCTGCCAAGCCGACGCAGCGCCCGCGTCAGGAACGTGTAGGTGCCGCCCGTGGCTGCCCCAATGGAAATTTCGTTCAGCGTCACGCGAACCGTCTCGTTGTAGTGCGCAGTGGCCTGCGCCATTAGGCCCGTGGCCTCGAGCTCCCTGCCCCTGAAGTAATTCTGCGCGGGGCCAAGGCTCCGGGGATCCGCTTGGGCATGCGCCGGCGACGCGCAGAAGGCGGCGATCGCGAGCGCGAACGCCAGCGCGGCAATCGCGGCATGGAAGGTTCTCATAACATTATTTTAGCGCATGGAACCCAAAGCGTCCATGCTCGCGAGGACTCTTTTCCACCCTCCCGGCGTGATGCGCGCAAGCCCTCGGCCTATATGTCCGATCTTACAATTCCGACGAGCATCCCGCGCGCGTCGCGCAAAATTCGTCAAAAAGGCATTGCGCGAGAGGGGGTCAAGTCGCGAAACTAGAAGCGTACACCTGCGGGATCTGTTCCCGCGATTCAGCCGAGTGGGATAGGGGCCCAAGATAGGGCCGCGATCCCTTTGCGACATCAAGGAGTTTTTATGGCTGGTAAGAAAAAGGGCGACGCCGAAAGGCGGCGCCAGGCATCGCGCGGCGTTTGGGCCGCGATTTTAGCCGCGGCTCTCGCCGCTTTCGTCGTCGCGTCCTGCGAAAACCCGGGCGGTCCGGGAAGCGGCGAAAACAACGATAACAACAATCAAAACAATGCCAACGAGATACCGGAGGGATATTTCTCCGTTACCTTCGTCGCCGAAGGCGCGTCGAACGTTCCCAAGGCCCAAATCGTCAAGGCGGGCGAGCAAATAACCCTTCCGGTCGAGGACAACGAAAATCCGGGCGGGTTTAACAGGCCCGCCTCGGGCGGCGAGAACTGGCTGATCGCCGCATGGGTGAACGAGGCCGCCGATCCGTCGGAAAGGCGCTCGCCCGGCGCGCCCTTCGTCGTCGAGGGCAACGTTACCCTGCGCGCGGACTGGGCGCGGGAAAGCGAGCTTTCGTTTTTGGATCTTAAAAGCGAGGGCGAGACGATTCTTGCGCTGCGCGGACGGCCGGAAAGCTACGTAACGCTTCCCCCCTTCCCCGCCGGAGAAACCCGCCGTCCCGACAAAAACGAATTTACCGGCTGGGGCGCGAGCGCGAAGGACGAAAATCCGCGCGCGGCCGGCTCCGTCTTCGACTTCGAAGGTCCGACGCCGACGCAACTTGTGTTGCACGCGGTCTGGAAGCCCTGGCCCTTGATCTCCTTCAAGGAAAACGCCGAGGGAGACGACGTAGCCAACATGCCGGAGGAAACGCGCGCGCGGCCGGGCCTTAGCTTCGAGCTTCCGGCCGATACCAAGGAACCCACGCGCGATTACCACGACTTTATGGGCTGGCAAATCGACGGCGCCGGCGACCTGTACGAAAACGGGGACGCGCTTCCTGAGATTACCGCGGACACGGCGCTTTACGCGGCCTGGAAAATTTGGCCGTTAATCTCCTTCGATAAAAACGTCGTTGCGGGGGAAGACGTGGACGACATGCCGCTCGCGCGGCGCGCGCCTCGCGGCGCTCCCTACGAGCTTCCGGCCGACACCAAGAAGCCCACGCGCGATACCCACAACTTCGGCGGCTGGCAAATCGACGGCGCCGGCGACCTGTACAACAACGGGGATATCCTCCCCGAGATTGACGCGGACACGATCCTTTTCGCCTTCTGGAGCGTGAAGCTCCTGTACGAAATCGAGGCAAGCCCGAGTGCGCTGGACTTCGGCGTGGAGCCTATCGGCGGGCAGCCTGCGGCAAAAGATATAACGATACGGAACACGGGAACCGGCGTCGCCGTTATTTCCGCCATAACGCTGAAAGGCGCGAACGCGGCCGACTTCGCGCTTACAGGCCATACGGCAATATCCGAGATCGCCGTCGAGGGCAGCGCCGTCTTTTCCGCTCGGCCTAAAGCCGGTCTCGAGGCCGGAAGCTACGGCGCGGAGATCGAAATCGCCTACGAGGACGGCGTCGCCGTAACGGTCGTCCTGTCCTTTATCCTGGCGCCCCAATCCGTCATTGACGGCTCCCTGGAGCTTTCCAGCGATCTTGACTCCGACGCGCTTATAAGCCCCCCGAGTCCCATGGGCTGGCACCTGGCCCCGCCCATGGAAGGGCGCTGGCGGCTGGGGTACATGCGCCCCTCTGAAGGCCAGCCGCTTGAGATACCGATAACAAGCGTGGCCTACACCTGGGAACAGATGAATGTGGCCTCTTTCAGCGTTCCCACGACCGATCTGCCGGGCGGCCTTGGAACCTGGTCCGTGACACGCGTCGGTACGTTTAATAAGATGCCGGGCACGACAAGCTTTGTAGACCTGCGGGCGACCCAGGCCCTGCGCGCTATTCCCGGGAACGCCAACGCGCTCGTTTACCGGCGAAACTACGACGGCGTTACCTACGGCGGCGCTCAGCCTATAGGCGCCGGCACGAACATGCCGGGCTTCGAGTTCAGGGTTGACACGACAATCGATATCAACGGCTACAGCGCTTTCATCGACGCCTCTTTCACTCCTGTGAATCATACTTCAGGAACGTTCAGCGCGGTACAGGGAAATACCCGTATTAACGACAGGGAAATAGCCCCTTACATGACGGACAGCCAAAATCCGGCCGATGTGTGGCCCACGGCGATACTGCACGAGGACTTTGAGCACTCGAACGGCGTCTGGAAGAATACCGACGGGACTGTGAGCGCCGCCGAGTTGCGAGACGGCATGGGCTGGTTCACCCATGCGACCGGCGGCAACGTCAGCGCGAGCGGCGGTTTCGACGGCGAAAATCGCCCCGGCTCCGAAGGCTCGCGCAGCCTGCGCCTTGCCTGGGAGATTACGTCCGGCACGGCGCAAAGGACGATCAGAATAGGCCAGAGGCAAAATTTCCAGCAGCTAAACCTGGCGAATTATACCCACGTCCGCTTCTGGGCAAGGACGAACGAGGCCGGCGCAGGCGAGGTTCGCTTTGCCCACGGATTGAACGTTTGGGACAACGGCCGCCAAAGCGCCGTGTTCACCGTTGACGAGACCTGGAAGCAGTATGAGGTAGCGCTTGTAGGGACACGAGCCAACGTGAACTACATCGCCTTCCAGGTCATACGCAGCGCCGTCATGAAGGGCGAGCTTTACATCGACGACGTGGAATTCATACGCATAGGGGACCCCGTGGCGGTTCCGGCCAGTGAGCGGCGTATCGTCGTCCTAAGCCAGCACGCGGCGGTCTACCCTTCGCGCACTTTCCGCATAGCGCTGGAAGTGGACGCGACGCACTTCTTTTCCGACGCGCCGATCGAAGGACAGCTTCCCTTCCCCATTTTCGAAAGGGGAACCTGGGTCGGCGACGTTTTCCAGCCCAGCAATGTTTTCTACTGGAGGGACGGCGAGGGCAACGATCATTGGAACATTGACAGCGGCGAGCCGCCCGTGTTCTACGACTTCAATCCGCAGGCTGACCTAAGCAAGGGAGAACTAACGCTCCGCGCCGAGGACCCGGAGGCGGAGGGCGTAACCTGGGTCTACGACGAGGAAGGCCCGGACGCCGGAAAGCTGCGGCCGGTAACCGCGGCGCACTACGAAGAGCCTGCGATCCTGGCCATAACGGTTGACGGCAGGCAGGTCGGAACCCTGGCCGTGGAGATCGTCGGCCACGAGCAGAACGCCGACAACGAGCTTACCGGCGTGGACATACGCCTTGCCTACGCGTTCGAGCCGAGCTTCGAGCCCTACATCGCGGCCCTGATCGTAAACGGCGAGCCTGCAAGCCTTGTCGACGGCGCGGCGATCGTGTCGCTGCCAAGGCGGGCGCCGGGCGCTTTTAGCCTGAAAACAAGATTCGAGTTCCGCATTCCTGGCTTGAATTAGCCTTTGCGGAGGGCGGGCTTTTGCCCGTCCTCCGCAAACTTCACTCTTGGCCGGCGCTTTTTTTGCGCAAAAAATGTTTTTCCCTAAGGGGGGGGGATTTTCAGCCGGCGCGAAATCATGCTAGCCTCAATCCCGAAGCGAGCGCGTAACCGCACGCAAAACATACGCTTCACGGGAGTTTTAGATGAGCATACGGTTTCAGATTGTGGGCAGCTTCCTGCGCCCGGCGGAGTTGCTGCGCTTCAAAAGGGAAATTGAAGGCCGCGACGACATTGCCTATCCCTTCTACGCCGACCTCGCCGGCTACGAAGAGCGCGAGCTTGAGGCGACGAAGGACGTGGTGAAAAAGCAGATCGAGCGCGGGCTGTCGATCCTGACGGACGGCGAATACACGCGCTCGCTGTGGCACCTCGATTTTATGTGGGGGATGAAAGGCATTCGCCGCTTTATCGGCGAGCGGGGCTACGTTTTCCGCGACAAGGACGAAAGCGCGAGCTTCGAGACGCGCCGCGACATAGGCATGGAGATCGTCGGGACGCTAAGCGGAAAAAACCATCACTTCATAAATAATTTCAAAAGCCTTAAATCCCTGGCGCAGGGCCGCGAGGTTAAGTTCTGCATCCCCTCCCCCTCCCACATTTACGGCGAGCTTTCGTGGTTCAGGAACGCCTGCGCGAAGGGCGCGGTCTACGAAACCCCCGCGGCGCTGAAGGAGGGGCTTCTTGGCGCATACCGCGATTTTATCGGCGAGTTCGCCGCGGCCGGCGGAAAGATCCTGCAAATGGACGACTGCCTTTGGGAAATATTCGCCGACGACAACCTTAGCTCGCCCTACGCCGGCAAAGGCGTGGATCAGGCGAAAAAGACCGCGATGGCCGACGAGTTCGTCGAGATCAACAACGAGATCATCTCCTACGGCCATGATCTGGGGCTTGCGATGTGGACGCACAATTGCCGGGGCAATTACGCCTCGCGCAACATGTGCGACGGCTCCTACCTGGAAATCGCCGAGCTTTTTCTGAGGCGCATGAACTACGACCGCTTTTTTCTGGAATGGGACGACGACCGCGCCGGATCGCTGGAAGCGCTTTCCGTGTTCAAGGACAAAAAAACCGAAATCGTGCTGGGCCTTATGTCCAGCAAAACCCGCGCCCTTGACGACGAGCCGCGCATCCTTAGGATGCTGGACGAGGCGGCGCGGATCATCCCCAAGGATCGCCTGTACCTTTCGCATCAGTGCGGCTTCGCCTCCTGCGACGGCGGCAACGAGCTTAGCGAGGACGAGCAGTGGGCCAAGGTGGATCAGGGCCAGCGGATAGCGCGGGACTACTGGAACGAGTGAGGGGCCGCGCGGCCTTTTGATCGATAGCCTTGGATCCCTGGCCCCCTGCGGCCAGCGGGCGCGCGACGCTTCGGTCATGGCAACCATGCGTGGAGTTTGGAGGCGGGCTAAAGCCCGCCTCCAAACTCCGAGGCCTAAGCGTCGCGCTCCGGCGGAGCGCGGCGCTTAGGCCCCGTTACGGGGGACTGGCGACGCTATACGCCATCCTGCCCCCGTCGCCGACGATGTAGAATCTATTGTCTGCGTAGGCCACCCCGAGAATCCGTTGGCTGGAGAGGAACGTGGTGCCCCCTACGCCGTGGTCAACCGGAATAAAGGTCTCGCCGTTGGTGGAATACGACAGGGTGCCATTGGAAGCAACGGCTACCCAGGTGCCGTCGCCGTAGGCTATGGCGTTTAAATCGCCGAAAACCCCGGTTTCAAAGATTTCAGTCCAGGTCTCGCCGCCATCCGTGGAATACGCCATTTTGCGATCGTTCCCAACGGCGATCCACTTGGGCCTTCCGTGAGAGTCCACGCCGAAGGCGAGGTCATTGATGATAGTGCTGCCGAAGGGGTTGATCCTCGCCGAGTTCCAATTTGCGCCCTTTGAATAGACTATCCCGCCTCCGGTCCCTACGGCGACTATGTTGTCGCGCCTAAAGCCCACGCCCCTGATAGATCCCTCGCCGAAATTCTGAGCGAGAGCAGGACTAAAGACCGTGTTCCAAGTGGAGCCGTGGTTGTCGCTGCGCGCCATTCTTGCGCCGGGGCCAACGATCACGAAATCGCCGCCGCCGCCCCAGGCTACGGCAAGGATGCTGGTACGGCTGGGGAAAACGCCGGCGCTCGTCTCCGGCCGGCGCCAATTCTGGCCGCCGTCGTCTGAGCGCAGCATTTCGCCGCCAAGTCCAGCGGAGATGAACCAGCCGTCGCCGAAAGCTACGCTGAGCCTTGAGTATCTGGTATTTGCCAGCCGTTGGCCCTCAGGCACCAGCGTAAAATCCCTTCCGTTCGTGGAGCGCGATATCTTCCCGGAACCGCCTACGGCGACCCATGAGCCCTCGCCAAAGGCAAGGTCCTGGATCTCCTCGCTGGATATAAAGCCGCTAAAGGGCGCGCCTTCCCTATCGTTGTTCGGTCGTATCGGAGACCAGGGCAATCCCGCCACCGACTGCCTCCACCCTGCGACGGCGGCGATGTTGGCCCTTACATTTTCGAAGCTCTGGATCTGCGCGCCGCCGTCCGCCTGCGTAAACCAGCCGGTGAAGATCCAGCCGTTCCTAACCGGATACGGAACGGCGGCGCTGGCGCCCCCGGTTAGCGTTTGGTTAAGGCTCACCGAGCCTGTCTGCGTTCCGCCGTTCAGATCAAAGGTTACCCTAAAGAATTTGATCGACCACCTTGCGTAAAGGATAATGACATCGCCGTCGCCGTATTGCATGTCCTGCAAGGAGCGCTGCTCGCCGCCGATCCTCTGGGTCCACCAGCCATCGAAGTTAATGCTATCCGGCGGCGGGATCCTCAGTTCCAAGTTTTCGCCCCAGATCACTTGATGCTCGCCGGAAGGGCTTCCCGCCGGAGCGTCGAGCGGCTGATCAAGGATTACCGTAAAGCGATTTAAGCGCCACTGCGCGTGAAGATCAAGGTTCGCGGTTATGGGCTCGGCGGCCAATTCCGCGGGCGTAAAGCCCCGGCCGGCGCCGTCCGCCCGCGTATTCCAGCCGGTAAGAACGTGCCCCGTCCGTTCCGGCGCGGGCAGGTCGGCCAGGGCAAGCCGGGCGCCGAAAACCGCCCTTCGGGTTTGGGGCGGCGCGTCTGTTTCGTTATTC
>WRAL01000036.1 GCA_009780285.1 Treponema sp. | reverse complement strand
CGCGTTGTCGCGCGATCCCAGCTTGATAAGGGAGCCCGCGCCGAACTGCTTCTCGATTTGCAAGCGGGCCGCCTCCAGCGCCTTCGCCTTTTCCTCCGGGGAGGCGTTAGGATCCCCCCTCGTTTTTTCCTCGTTTTTAGCCATGATTACTCTCCTACCCTATATATGGCGCGGAATCGCGTTTTGCTTTAGTCCAGCGGGAAAATTATACCCTTTTTTTGCCCGCGCTACAATCCTCTGGCTGGAAGGAGGGGAATAATGCCCGAGTCTGCCCTTCCCGGACTTCCGGGCTTAGCCCTTTATCAGCGTCGCGGCTACGTACAGGAGATAGATATGCGCCGGATAAAAAACGTAGAAAAAGTATTTTATCCCAAGGCCTTTTTCGCCATTGTACAATAGCATGGGAATTGCGGCTAATACCATAAGCCATTGATTCGCGGCGTCATTGCCCATAGCAAAGTAAAAGAGGGAGAAAGCGACAAGCGCCGCTATTTGCGCAAGGCGCCGCGTTTTAAAAATATAGAACAAAACCCCCAGCGCCATGATCAGCCCGGCTTCCTGCGTAAAAACGCTGGGCAGCAAAAGGAAGGCGTTTATTATCAGCCTTAAAACGGGAAGGGGCAGCTGCCACTGAAACGCAAACTGCGCGATAAACAAAGCCGGAAGCCCCGAAAGCACGGGAACAAAGCACAAGAGAATCGCGGCTATTATTTTTTTTGGACTTTTCGTTTTAATGCCTGCGACAAGCATATCCCAAAACAGCATATAAAGACCGGCGACAAAGAAGGACATAAACGCGCCGTTCATAAGTACT
The DNA here is from genome assembly GCA_009780285.1 of Treponema sp. Taxonomy (GTDB): domain Bacteria; phylum Spirochaetota; class Spirochaetia; order Treponematales; family Breznakiellaceae; genus WQXQ01. Next base: position 8,322 of record WRAL01000036.1, on the reverse strand, counting down.
ATTTCATAGTTTGGCATGAGCGCTTGCAAAACCGTGTTGGCTATCACCATAAACCACGCGCCGATGAGCAACCTGAAAAGGAATTTCTTCCTATCGCGCGTGTGATAGAAACTTTCAGCCATTATAAAAAGTAACAGCGGGAAAACCGGGCGGCCAAACCATTTAAGCACTACGGGCACTCCAGCCCAGCTAAACATCTGGTGGATGTGATCGACGAGCATAAGCGCAATCGCGATAATCTTAATTGCGGTTGCGTTCAATCGAAATCTGCCTGCAATACCAATCTGGGCGTTCATAACGCGCCTCCTCTAAGTTATGTCTCGTGAATGACATGGGATATACGGAAACATAACAAATTACAGGTTTAGGCGCAAGAGAGCAAATTGGAGGAACCGGTTAAACAACAAGGAAAAGCTCAGGGCGTTTATTCCCATTCCTCTCGGTTATCATAAATCCGCAGAACTATCCTGTCGCCGTGGTTTACGCTCCTATTCGCCTGGCGTTTAATTCCATTCCTGACGAAACTAATGGTTATATCCGTTTTTTTTCCGCTCTGCCAATTCCAGCTGGCCTCCAGACTCCAGCCTGCCTCGATATCCTCCATACCACCGATTGTCCTTGCATCCTCTACATAGATATTCGTCAGATCAAAGCCCGAATCATTGCAAACGCGAATAACGGCCTCCGACCAGGCAGGAGCGGAGTCGTAGCAGGACGCAAATAGCGCGCAAAAGGCAAGTGCAGATGCAATTATAATTGAGGTCTTACGCATAGGGCCCCCTTGCTGGTTCTTGGATTTTCTTATTTCCATTCCCAGCTGTCTTCGTAAATTCGCAGAGCTGTAACGTCGCCGCCGTATACTCGCTTATTAATACGATGTGTTACTTGCCCTTTCACAAATTCAGCGTAAATAAACTGAGATTTAGATCCAACCCATCCGCTGATGGCCTCCACGTTTTCGCCATCCTCAAGCGTTTTCCAAAAACCGCCTGGACTAATATTCACGTCCGTTAAAATAAAGCCCGAATCATTGTAAACGCGAACGATGGCCGATTCTTAATTAGGGTTGCAGGACACAAGCATGGCGCAAAAAGCGAAGACAAACGTTTTAAAAAGTAAAGCCATTCGCATGTAAACCTCCATTTGCAGGTATTCGGCTTGCCATTAGCCCAGCGCCGAAATCTCGCGCTCGATCAATTCAAGCGCGATCTTCAGGGCGGCAATGCGGCGCTCAAGCAAGGAGCGCTGCGACGCGCCTTGCTTGGCGAGGTCTATTTTTTCGCATTTGCGCAGGGTTGAAAGCAGGGCTTTATGCGCTTCCTCAAGCTCAGGTCTTGCGTAGGCTGGCATTAGGGCATGACGGAGGTCGCGCCGATCTGCGGGGACACAAGCTGCGTCGCGGCGCGAGCCTGCCATTCGCCGGCTCCGCCATGCCTGGCAAGAAAGGTCCAAAGCTCGCGGGCGCGCGCGGCGTGGCCGTTGCCGTGAAGGGCGTTTGCCAGGTAAAAAATCACGCGGAAATATTCGCTGTCCAGCGCGTAGGCGGAAAGCGTCGGGTCCCGGGCGATTTCGGCGGCCAGCGACGGAAGGCCGGTAAAGGTAAAGTCAAAACGGCGGCGGATAAGCTCGTCTATAATCGCCGTGCTTTGGATCACCAGCGCAAACATTAAATGCTCCTGCGCGCGGGCATGCCTTCCGTCGGCCAGATAGAAAAATCCAAGCTCGCGGTGGGCGCGCGCGCCTCGCGCGTCGTCGTAACGGTAAAGGACAAGAAGGCGTTCGACGCCGTCAAGCTGGAGCGTGCGGGTCATCGCGTCGCGCGCGAAGGTGCCGGACTGCCAGTTTTCTCCGGTGCCCGTCCACAGCGCGCTTTCTTCGAGTATCGATTGCAGGGCGCGTTCCATTTCCTGAAATTCCCTGCGCGCCCGGTATATCCAGGCCATGTCGTAGAGCGTTTCGGTTATTAGCACGGGGTTTTCAAATAGATCGCGGCGTTCAAGCGCGCTTCCGAACTGCGCCAGGGCAAGGCCGAACTCGCCCGAAGCCATAAAGGTCCGGCCTATCCATATTTCCGCTTCGGGAAAGTATCGGAGGTTCCAAAAGGCTTCCAGGGCGGCGGCTAGGGAATTGCCAAAACTGGCCCTGGGGACGCGGAAAAACAGCTCGTCCAGCGCGGCGGCGGCCTCGGAAAGGCGCCAGTCGCGCAGGGCCTGGTCCACCCAGTCAAGCGCGTCTCCAAGGCGGCGCACTTCCGGCAATGAAAGCGCGTCGATAAGGTCGCGCTCCATGCGGTCGAACATGGCCATTCTTTCCCGGCGCGCGTCCTCGAAGGCAAGAAGCGCGTTTCCGTAGTCGCCGCGATCGAACATTACCTGCCCTCGCTGAAGGGTAAGCCACCAGCCGCGCTGGCCCGGAACGCTCGCGAAAGCGACGCCGGCAAGCAGGAAGAGAGCCAGGGCGAGAAATGCCGTTTTTTTCATGTTTGCGCTATGCATCGCGCGTTCCTCCCTATTTGCGCGCCGATAAGGCCGCTTCTTCCAAAGCCTGGGCGAAAGCCTCGTCCGCGTCGTCCATCGCGACCATGCGCTCGATCTTTCCGGCGCGGAAGATCAGGGCCTTGTTTCCGGCGCCGGAGATTCCGACGTCGGCATGACGGGCCTCGGCCGGGCCGTTGACCTCGCAGCCCATTACGGCGACGGTGATGTCCGCGTCCAGCGCGTAAAGGCGGTCAAGCCAGCGGCCCATGAAACCGGCCACGTCAAAGCCGTTCCTTCCGCAGCGCGGGCAGGAAATTATCTTTACCCCGCGCCGACGGAGCCTTGCATCTGGCCGGCCTTCAAGCGCGGCCAACTCGGCCGCCGCCGCGCAGATTTCCCGGCCGGCGGCGATTTCGTTCTCGATGCTGTCGGAGAGCGAAACACGCATGGTGTCGCCTATGCCCTGCGCAAGAAGCGTCGCCAGCGCCGCGCTGGATCGCGCCACGCCGGCCACCAATGGCCCGGCCTCGGTAACGCCCAAATGCAGCGGCGCGTCGCTTCGCGCGCTAAAAATCCGGCACGCGCTTACAGTATCGGCAATTTCGGTGGCTTTCATAGAGACAAGCGCGTTCTTAAAGCCAAATTCGTCGAAAATGGCAAGCTCGCGCTCGGCGGCCTCGACAAGGCCCTGCGCGCGGCTAAGCCCGGCGACTACTTTTTTTTCGATGTCGGCCGGCAGGCTTCCGGAGTTCACCCCGACGCGAATCGGAACGCCTTTTTCCGCCGCTTTTTCCAGCAGGGCGCGGACTTTTTCCTTTCCGCCTATGTTTCCGGGGTTTATCCTTATTTTTGCGATAGGGAAGTCAAGGCAGCGCAGGGCTATCCGGTGGTCGAAATGAATGTCCGCGACCAAGGGCATGGAAACCATGCCGGCAAGTCGGCCGAGGATCTCGGCGGAAGCCTCGTCCGGCGCGGCAAAGCGCAGAATGGCGCAGCCCAATTCGCCCAGCCGCGCGATCCTGCGAGCCGTGTCCTGGAGGGCATCCTCTCGCAGAGGCTCCTTCCACATGGTCTGGACGGCAATCGGGAAATCGCCCCCTACCGGCAGGGCCTTAATGTGGGAGAAGCCGCCTATTTGAACGACCCTTGTCATTCGGGGCCTGTTTTCAGCGTCCATCAAAATAAGCTGGCGCGGCCGCAGCGCAGATCGCGCGCGGCCGCGCCTTAAAGCGCTAGATCGAGTTTACGGCCAGCAGGGTAAAGACCATCGCGAAAAGCGCGACGGTTTCGGCTATGCCCATGACGATCATGTACTGGGCGAAACCCTGGTTCTTTTCGGCCATCGCGTCGCAGGCGCAGGCGGCTATCTTGCCCTGAATCACCGCCGTAAAGAACAGCGCGAGACCGGCGGCCAGCCCGTAGAACATAAGCAGCCAAAGATTGCTGCTGTTTTCGCCCACGCGCATGACGGCGTCCCTCATGGGATTCATGAGAAGAAAGCCGTAAAAAACCTGGGTCAACGGGTTGCCGGTAAAGGCAAGCATAGTCATTGGCGCGGGTTTGTTGGCCAAATAGCACTTCTTCCACGCGGCCACCGTCGCAGGCCCGGCTAATCCTATGCCGAAGCCGGATCCCAACGCCGCCAGGCCAAACACAAGGCCGGCGCCAATCATTCCAACATTCATCTTCCGCTCCTTATCATCTTGTCTTCTATCGCGAAGGAACCCTTGTTCCCAGCGCCGCACAAATAAAATCCCCGGGCCTTATTTCCCGGAGGCTCTCGCAAACGGCCGGTACGGTATGCCCGACCAGGTAAGCCTCGCGTGCCCCGAAAATTCGAGGATGTTGAGGCGCACGCCGTGTACCAAAACGGACAGCGTGTTAAGGGCGATGTTCAGCCCGTGGCCGGCGGCCAGGATCAGAACCCCCGCGAAAATCAAAAAGCTGCCCAGCATCGGGCCGGCCATGCCGTTGAAGGCCGAGGCCAGCGCGAAGCCGGCAAGCCCGACGGCCCAAAGCCGTATGTAGGACATTATGTCCGAAAAGATTCCGGTAACTCCAAGCACCACGGGGAAGATATTTTTAAGGCTTCCCAATATTGACTGGAGCAGGTTCTTTTCGTAATACGCGAACAAAAATGAAAGCGCGAAGCCGATAATCAGCGCGTAGAGCGCCGCCGTCTGTATAGGAAAGCCGCGCTCGTCGTTGCTGACCACAAGAAAAAGCACCACGTTGTAGATCCCGATGAGCATTCCCACCGAGCCAAGGTCGGCGAGGCAGCGCGGGTCCTTTTTGCGCATGCCGTTAATAAAGCCGCCCAAACGCGCGATGCCAAGATGCGCCAGCGCCAGAGTAAAGCAAAAAAGCTGAAGGTTCTGGTTGACCATAGCCTCGCTCGTGCCATGCGCCGTCGAAAGCTGGGGAAGGGAAAGCGCCACCAGGAACCTGGGCAAAAGCGCGTGGTCCACGGCGAACCAGCTTGCCGTAACCGTTCCCCAGGCCAGGTTTCCCAGGCCGAAGAGGAGCAGCATTTTTAGCGCCACCGGAACGCCCTTTTTCGCCGTTTTCAGTATTCCCAAAAGCGCGATCAGCGTGAAGATCGCGCCGTAGGCCGCGTCGCCCAGGATCATGCCGAAGAATATGGTTACGAATAGAAGGAACCAGCCGGAAACGTCCCTTTCGTGATAGCCGGGAAGCAGTTCCAGAAAGCCGGTAAGCGGGGTGACAAGGCGCGTAAAGGCGTTGTTTTTAAGCTGGGTCGGCGGCGCGTCTTCCAGCGTGGGATCGCTGGCCGAAAGAGCCCAGCTATTTTTGACCGCCGCTTCCTTGAGCCGGGCCATTTCCCCGGCCGGCGCGAAGCCGGTGAGGTAGGAGATTCCCATCCCTTGCGGAACGTCGGCCACAGGCTCAAGCTCCGTTCGCGCCCTTTCAAAGTCGAAGTCCCCCTGCGCCTCGTCCATAAGCTTTTGCAGAACGGGCCGGCGCGTAACAAAGCCCTTGATCCGCGCCTCAAGCGCGACAAGCTCTTCCCTTGCCTTTCGCAGCTCCTCGGTGACGGCGGAAAGGGGCTTTTCGGGAACGCGCAGGGGATCGGCGCCGGGTATTTCGTCGTCCAGCGCCATTATCCGAACGGCGGACTTGCCCTCGCTCAGTTTAAGGTACTTTATTTCCTCGGGAACGGCCCTGAAAGCTTCCAGGCTAAGCTCGTAAAGGCGGGCGCGAACGCCGCCGCGCGCGAGAATGTCCAGGCCTTCCGGGTCGAATTCCCCCCAAGGCGCGATTCTGGCGCGTTCCTTCGCAAGCGCGGAAATTCGCTCGTCCAGCTTTTCGCGCTCCTCGCCCAGGCCAAGCATCAATTCCACCAGATCCGGGCGCGCGATCGCGTCCACCGCGTCGATCGAGTAAGGCTCGTCTTCCGCGTTGCCGTGCCTGTCCACCGAGCGTCTGCCAGCTTGCGGCGCATCGTTCTTAGGAGCCGGCATTTTGAAGGGCTTGATAAGCGCGAGCGCGCTTTCGATGCGGGCCTTTCGCGTCGCAATTTCTCCCAGCCTTGGCGAGGGCGCCTTGGACAGCTCTATGTGCATTACGCCCACGTCGCGCAGGCTTGCAAGCGCCTCGTCCTTGCAGGCGTCCTGCACCACAAGGCCGATTTTTTTCATTGGTACGATCATGCGCGCCTTCCTTTGCCTTCCACGTCGAGGCTAAATGGAACGCTACGGTAAACCCGCTGGGAGCCGTCGTCGAAAACCACTTTCAAGCCTTCGGTAAATCCCCACCACCAGTTCACCTGCAGCTCGATTTTCGTCACGCCGCTCCTTCCAACCTCGTACTTGATTGTCTCTCCTCCGGGCGGATAGACGGTCGCGCGCATTATTTTTTTTGCCATATCACGCCTCCGCCTTTTCAAGCCGGCCTTTGGAGATCTTCCCGCGAACGACGGCGGCGGTCTGCTGATCGCCAAGGTAAACCTGAATTTTCTTGATGCAGGCCTGCGCCTCTGGTATTTTGATCTTTTCGAAGAGGTTCACGCGCTGGGTCGTAACGCGAAGCTCCACCTCCAGGCATTTTTTCTGCTCCTCGACAACCTCGGCCTCGAGGTCCAGAAGCAGCGCCTGCTTCATCTTCTCGATGGCCGCATCCAGCCAAAGCGGGGTCGCGAAAAGGTCGTAGGCGGGGATTTCGAACTCGGCGCCCTCGAAGGTCGGCATACCAACGCCGGCCACGTTCCCATAGCCTTTTTTAAGGCTAGCGATTTTCAGGACATCGGGCGTAAAGTATCCCGTTTCGGAAAAAACGCCTATCCACGAGCGAAAGCTTTCCGCCAAAAGATCCCTTTCGGCGTGGAGCTCGCGAATTCGCATTTCGGCCATGCGGATCTCGCTCTGAAGCTGCTGTTTTTTAAGCATCAGCGTCGGCAAGTACCGCCTGAATATTTTAAGCGAATCCTTGTGTCGTTTAAGCTCGTTTTTGGTGAGCTTGATCTTTGCCATAGGCCGCTAGTCCTTCTTGGGCCAGAACTTTTCGATAAGCTCGGTTCGCAGGCCGGTATCCTCCGGGCTGAAGCAATCGGCCATTATTTCCCAGCCCAGGTCAAGCGCCCGTTCCAGCGGGATGTTCACCGACAAATCCATCATCTTGGCCTCGAACTGCGCGCCGTACTTGAGCAGCTTTTCATCCCAGGCCGACATGTTAAAGCCCATCGCCTTTTTTTCCAGCGTGTCGCGGAAAGACGAGTACAGCTTGATCATGCCGTCCATCAGCGCGCGGTGATCGGCGCGGGTTTTTCCGTTTACCTGCTGTTTAAGGCGGCTCAGCGATCCGAAAGGCTCGATGCGCCCGTTTTTCAGGTAATACTGCCCCTCGGTTATGTACCCGGTGTTGTCCGGAACCGGGTGGGTTACATCGTCGCCCGGCATCGTCGTAACGCCGAGAACCGTGATCGAGCCGGCGCTTTCGAAATCGACGGCCTTTTCATAGCGGCTGGCGAGCTGGCTGTAAAGGTCGCCCGGATAGCCTCGGTTCGAAGGAACCTGCTCCTGCACGATCGAGATTTCCTTCATCGAGTCGGCGAAGTTGGTCATGTCAGTAAGAAGAACCAGAACGTCCTTGTTCTGCAGCGCGAACTGCTCGGCCACGGCAAGGGACATGTCCGGAATCATAAGGCATTCGACCGTGGGATCGCTGGCCGTGTGCATGAACATTACCGTGCGCGCCAGGGCGCCGGCGTTTTCCAGCGTCTCGCGGAAGGCGAGGTAGTCGTCGTACTTTAGGCCCATGCCTCCAAGCACGATAACGTCAACTTCGGCCTGTATCGCGATGCGCGCGAGAAGCTCGTTATAGGGCTCGCCGGAAACCGAGAAAATCGGCAGCTTTTGCGACACGACGAGCGTGTTGAAAAGATCGATCATCGGGATGCCGGTGCGGATCATGCTGCGCGGAATGACGCGCTCGGAAGGGTTTACCGAAGGGCCGCCTATGGGAATCATGTTGTCCCGCAGAGCCGGGCCTTTGTCGCGCGGCTCGCCTGAACCGGTGAACACCCTGCCCAGGAGGTCCTCGGAAAAGGGAACCTGCATGGAGCGCCCAAGAAAGCGCACCGTGTCGCCGGTGGAAATGCCTCGGCCGCCGGCGAAAACCTGCAGGGACACGAGGTCGCCGTTAAGGCGGTTTACCTCGGCAAGCGACGTGCCAAAAGCCGTGTCAACCTCCGCAAGGTCGCCGTAGCGCGCGCCTTCCGCCCTGACCGTAATCACGCTGCCGGTAATCGATTCGATCTTGCTGTATACCTTTTTCATCGCTCTGCCCGCCTATGCCAAAAATTTTTCCGCGGCCTTGTCCAGGCCCT
>WRAL01000035.1 GCA_009780285.1 Treponema sp. | reverse complement strand
CGAATATTTCCTGGAAAAATTCAAGCGGAATAAAAATCACCGCGCTGCCGTTCAGCATCATCGTGCGGGAAGGAACCGAAACCGCGTCGCCTGATGCCAGATAGCTGACCCGGTTATCCGATACGGTTACGACGGCGCCGTTAAACTCTATGCCGCCGTCCGAGACGGAAGCGCCGGCGGCGCGGCCGGTCTCGAACAGCGGCAGGAAAATTTCGTCCCCAAGACGCAGCGCGCTTAGGGTGGCGGAAAGGCCGTTTATTTCCACGGCGACGCGCGCAAGCGAGGGCCGCGGCGGAGCGGCAAACAGGAACCGGCGTATTTCGTCAAGCGCCGCCGCGTGGCCGGCTGAGGCGTTGCTTAAAATCACGATGTAATAGCCGGATTCCGCGTGGTTTTCGTAAATGGCGCTGACCCCGGGCGCGCCGCCGGCCATCCCGGAAACCATTATTTCCGGGATCAGGGTTAGCGCCGTGTCGCGCATAAAAACATCGCCGTTAAGCGCGTGAATATAGCGAAGCATGTCCTCCGCGGTCGAATAGCCGCCGCCGGCGGAATTGCCCAACAGCGGCATATTGGCGATGTTGCTCACCGTCCGTCCGGCTTCGTCGAGGTAATACCCGATGGCAAGGTTTTCCCTTTGGTCGGTTTTTCTATACGATCCCGTGTTTTCCATTCCGGCGCGGGCAAAAATATGCCGGCCGACGTAAGCGTAGTAATCCTCGCCGGAAACCCGCTCGATTACCGCGCCCAGCGCCAGATAGCCGGAGTTGCTGTAGCTGTAGCCGGAACCCGGCGCGAACAGAAGCCGCTCCGGTATCGCGTAAGGCAGCATCTGAGCGATGGTCTGCAGATCGTTCATGTTCCGAATATAATCCGGGTTCCCGCGAAAATCGCCCAGGCCGGAAGTGTGGCGCAAAAGATGTTCTATCGTAATAAGGCCGGCCGAGATCTCCGCGAACTCAGGCAGAAAGGTTTCCACCGCGTCGCCGTATGAAAGCCTGCCGGACTGCGCGAGCTGGCCGATCGCGACAGCGGTAAAGGATTTATTGACGGAACCGAGGTTAACCCCCGTGTCCGGCCGCATCGCCCGACCCGCATCAAGGTCCGCGTAGCCGTAACCGCCCAGGAACAAAACCTCTCCGGCCCGGCCCACGCCGACGGTGCCGGAAAAAAGCCCTCGGTCGGCAAGATCGCGGAGAAACGTATCCAGCCGGCCGCCGGGAAGAAAATAGTCCGTATCGCTTCCCGCCTGCGCCTCGGCGGCGCTGACGCAAAAGCCGGCGCACAAAAGCGCAAATATCCTAAACAAACCTGACTTAGTAACGGATGTTCTCATTCCCGCCGCCCCTTTGGATTGCATTTAGCCCGCGCGTAACACGAGGTCATCTATGTTAACTCTTTTCGCCTATCCTGGTTACGAATATCGGGCGCGCCAGGAAAAAGACCCCGCGCGCGGATTTCTCCCTGAGCGGAGTCAGCCGATTCAGGCGCCGGAACTAATCGTGGGAAGGATTGTTTTTGACCTTTTCTATGGCCTGCGCGACGGCGTTTTCTATGCTGCGCGCGTATTCCTTGTCTTCCATTGCCTGCGCCGCGTACATCTGCCCAAGAAGCGACGAGCGGTACATGGGCTTTACCGCGTTTACCGCGATCCCGGCCATGTCGAGCAGGCAGTCCTCGCAGCGGCAGACGCTTTCGTCCTGAAGTTCAAGCTGGCGCTCCAATTCCTTTATGACAAGGGCTTCCGCCTCGTTTTTCAGTCTGGCAAATTCATCTCTGGTCGAAAAATACACTTGTTCCTCCTAAGCCTGGCTGATAAGCCTTGCGCGAAGCCGCCTCCGCGCAAGGCCACTACAATTATAGACAAACATTCCCCTTTTTTCAACAGCAGGCCTGCGGCCTGTGGCCGAGCTGCCGAAGGCCGAAATCACTGCCCGTGGCAATGCTTGTACTTCCTGCCGCTTCCGCAGGGGCACAGATCGTTGCGGCCTACCTTGGGCTGGGCCCTTACCACCTGCGCGCCCTGCGGCCGGCTGGCGCTGGCAACCTGCGACGCGGCGCCGCGAGCCTGCCCCTGCGCGCCGGAGCCCGCGCTGAAAGTCGCCATGCTTGAATGGCTGGCCGACTGCGCCGAGGCGAAGGCACCCTGCCTCCTTCGCGCCGGCGCCTCGCCGGGAGGCGCGGTCTGAATGCGGATCTGATGCATGCGCGAGGCGATCTCCAGGCGAATATCCTCAACCATTTTGTCGAAAATCTGGAAGCCCTCGATCTTGTATTCCTGAAGCGGGTTCTTCTGCGCGTAGTGGCGCAGGTACACCGCCTCGCGCAGGGCCTCCATGTTTTCCAGGTGATCCAGCCACTTGCGATCCACGGCGTGAAGATAGCTGTCCCGAATGATAAGGTTTAAGTACTGCTCGCCGATTATCGCCTCTTTTTCGTCAATGTCCTTTTCAAGGGCCGCGAGGATGGTTTTTTCCAAAGCGCTTGAGTTCTGCATGTCGACGTCGGGCGGAAGCGCGTAGCCGAATTTCGAGCGCAAGGTATCGGCGAGGCCGGCTATGGCGCTTGAAACGTCGTTCCTTTGCGCCTGGTTGTAGCCCTCGATCAAACCCTCCACCATATATGCCGTGGCGTCGTTCACGCGCTGCTTGAGTTTTTCGTCGGCGAGAATCGCGTCGCGCTGCTCGTAAATAAACTTGCGCTGCTGGTTAAGCACGTCGTCGTATTCCAAAAGATGCTTTCTAATGTCGAAGTTGCGCTCCTCGACCTTTTTCTGCGCGCTTTCTATGCTCTTGCTCAGCCAGGGATGATAAATGGGCTCGCCCGGCTCCATGCCGATTCTTGTCATCACCCTTTTCATTCTTTCCCCGCCGAAAAGGCGCATAAGCTCGTCGTCCATCGAGATAAAAAACTTGCTGCGCCCGGCGTCGCCCTGCCGGCCGGAGCGGCCGCGAAGCTGGTTGTCTATGCGCCGGCTTTCGTGGCGCTCCGTGCCGATAACGTAAAGGCCGCCCAGCGACTTGACCTCCTCGTAGTCCTTGCGCCACTTGGCGTATTCCTCGCGGAAAATCGCCTCGAACTGTTCCGGCGTGGCGCTCGTGCCGGCGCGCTTGCGGGCGCGGTGCTCGGGATTTCCGCCGAGCTTTATGTCCGTGCCGCGACCGGCCATGTTCGTGGCGATGGTAACCGAGCCTTTCGCGCCGGCCTCGGCGATGATCAGCGCCTCCCGGTCGTGGTTTTTCGCGTTGAGAACCTCGTGGCGCACTCCACGGCGCGTCAAAAGCGCGGAAATTCTCTCGGATTTTTCGATGGAAACGGTGCCGATAAGCATGGGCTGGCCTTTTTTGTTGGCCTCGGCGATCTCGTCGCAGAGCGCCTTGTACTTGTCCGCGTCGTTAAGGTACACCACGTCGTTCTCGTCCACGCGCGCCACGGGGAGGTTCGTGGGAATCACCACGACTTCCAGCTTGTAGATCTTGGCGAACTCGGCGGCCTCGGTGTCGGCCGTTCCGGTCATGCCGGAAATCTTTTTATAAAGCCTGAAATAATTCTGAAAGGTGATCGTCGCAAGAGTGCGATTGCGTTGCGCGATCCGTATGCGCTCCTTCGCCTCGATAGCCTGGTGAAGCCCGTCCGAATAGCGCCGGCCGTGAAGAATGCGGCCGGTGAACTCGTCGACGATCTGCACCAGCCCGTCCTGCACCACGTAATCCACGTCAATGTGAAAAATCTTGTGCGCCTTCAGCGCCTGAGTAAAGTAGTGAATGTACTCGAAATTTTCCTCGTCGACGATCGCGCCCTTTATCGCGCCGCGCTTTTGCAGAATCGCCTCGATGGAGGCAAGGCCCTGATTCGTGAAAGAGATGCTTTTGTTTTTTTCGTTGATCTTGTAGTCGCCGATCACCTCCTCGCCCTGCACCTCGTCCGGGTAATCGCCGTTTTCCTTTTTCTGCACCTCGCGAAGCGATCCCAGAAGCCTGTCCACCTCGGCGAACTTGTGCGTGTCGTCCTCGGCGGCGCCGGAAATAATAAGGGGAGTGCGCGCCTCGTCGATAAGAATCGAGTCGATCTCGTCGACGATGCAGAAGTTGTGTTTGCGCTGAACGCGGCCATCCATGTCCCTGTGCATATTGTCGCGCAGGTAATCGAAGCCGAATTCATTGTTAGTGCCGTAAGTAATGTCGCAGGCGTAGTTTTCCTTGCGCCGCGCGTTGTCCATGTCCGAAAGAATCGTGCCGACGCTCAGGCCCAGATAGCCGAAAATCGGGCGCATCCACTGCGCGTCGCGGCCGGCCAGATAATCGTTGACGGTAACGACGTGAACGCCGCTGCCGGGAATCGCGTTAAGGTAGGCCGCCGCCACCGACATAAGGGTTTTGCCCTCGCCGGTCTTCATCTCGACGATTTTCCCCTGGTGCAGGACGATGGAGCCAAGAACCTGCACGTCGTAAGGCCGCTCGCCCAGAACGCGCCGCGCCGCCTCCCTCGCCAGCGCGAAGGCCTCCGGCAGAATCGCGTCGAGGGACTCGCCCTTTTTGTGGCGCTCGCGCAGAAGCTCCGTCTGCCGGGGAAATTCCTCGGCCGGCAGCGCCGCCGCCCAAACCTCCCTCTCGTTCACAAGGTGCAGGACGGGCAGCATGGCTTTCAGGTCCCGCTCGTGCTGGGAACCGAACAGGGCCTTGATAATTTTGTCGATCATAGGGCCATACTATAGAAAAAACGCCGCGCCAACAAGGGCGCGAAAGTTCACAAAGGCGCGAAGGATAATGCGGAGCGGTCAAGAAAGCGCGGCGCAGCAGCCTGGACGAACGATACGCCACAGACGAACAAAGCCGCTGCGGATTTATCCGCAGCGGCGCGCGGAAGCTCCCACTCGGCTTCGCAAAAAGGGACTTGCGAATTAATCGCTCTGCGTTATACTGTTTTTAGGGTGGCTTTCCGTTATGAATGGAGTTTGCTCCCGCGCGAAACATAAGGTCGGCGCGTTGCGTAAGGCGTTGGTTCGCGGGCGCTAATTTGGCTGAGGCTTCTTGGCGCCCAATGCCGAAGCCATTTTCGGCATTGGGCGATTTTTTCATACACAAATCGGGGAATCTGCAAGGGATGAACATGCTCCATAATGAAATCCTACAGAAAAAACTTGGAATGAAAGCCCTAAACCGCGCCGCGGCCATGCCGGCCTTTATCCTCTGCGCCCTGCTTTTCGCCGCCTGCGGCGCGCCGGCCGCGCAGGAATACCCGCCCATTCCCGAAGAGCTTTTAGAAATCTCGCGGCGAAACCGCGAGGCGGCGCAGCCGCCCTTTCACGAGGACTTTGCGAAAATAGTCGAGGGCTACATGCCGCGCGGCCTTTCCTTCGAGCGCGACGAGGAAATCGCCGAAATCCTCAGGCGGCATTTCGTTTCCCTGCCGGAAGGCAGTCGTTACAGGGCGGCGCGGCCCGGGGTGGACCTCTTCGTAACGCGCGCGCGGGAGGACCTGGCCGAGGAAGTGCTCTTCCTTTTCGATCTTCTGCGCTATGGCTACGGCGCATACGAATACTTCGGCGGCGACGATGTCTTTCTTCCCCGGCGCGACGCGGCGCTGGAACGCCTTGGCGCGCTGGCCGAGCGCGTTTCCGTCGGCCGGTACCTGCGCGAAATTTTGGAGCCGGCCTTTAGGGGCGCCATCGAGGACAATCATTTCCAGATACACGACATAACCTTCGGCGCCCCGCCAAGCCGCGCCTGGATGAGCGGCGCATACACCCTTTACAGGGCCGAGGAGGGCGCGCTGGAAGTGGCCATAGGCGATGAACGGTACAGGCTTTTAGGCGCCGAGCTGCGCGACGGAACCCCGGTGGAAGGCGTTTTGCCCACGCTTACGCGCGATGGGGAGCTTGCCTGGGCTTTCGGGCATTTTTCCGGCCGGCCGCAGGGCGCCGAGGCGCGAAGCCTTACCGCCTTTTTGCAAAACGTAAGAACCGGCGAGATGATGAACTACTACGTCGTCCTGCGCGAGGCGGGCGGCCTAAGGCGAAGCCGGGAAAGCCTGGAGCGCGTATGGGATCTGCGCGAGGAGCGGGGCGTTGCCCTACTTGATAGCGCATGGTTCCCGCTGGGAGAGGACTTTGACGCTTTCATCGAAACGGGAAGCGCCTTGCGCGAAAGGCCGGCGGCGATTATCGACCTGCGCGGGAATTCAGGCGGCAACGGAAGAATATCTGAGTTGTGGATGATCGAATACGCCGGGCGCGAAGGCTGGGATAGGATGTTCGCCGAGTATTCCATGGCCTCGCGCGCAGTGGGCGAGCTTTTTCGCCACTGGGACATGGATATCGACCGTTATCGCCCGCTCGCGCCTCCCGGACTTTGGCCCTACTACTCGGCGACCATCGACCTGCCTGCCGACGCTTCCGGCGAGGGCCTTTTGCTCGTGCTTATGGACAGCGTGGCCGGTTCGGCCGGCGACCTCTTTGCCGGCTTTTTGCGCCAGCTTGAAAACGCCATTGTCGTGGGTACCAACACCGCCGGAACTTTGGTAAGCAACGGAATTGGCCGCGCCACGCTTCCCCATAGCGGCCTGGATATTATCTTTGGCACTGGCTTGATGTTGCGCCCGGACCTTTCGCAGTTCGAAGGCGTTGGATTTCTGCCGGGCTTATGGGTTCCGTCGGAAGAGGCCCTGGAACGCGCGCTCGCGTTTCTGGCGCGCCACGGGCTTGCGGAGTAAAGGATCAATCCGCCAGACTGTGCCCACCCAGGCATAGTCTGACGGGCAAACTTTAATGCATAGGAGCTGTCATGCTTATTAGTAAAAGTGCCGCGATCGCAAAAGGCAGGATGTTCAGTCACCACTTTCGGACATCGGTGGATCGCTACGCTTATAAAAAACGCAGGGGCCGCGAGCCGAGCTTTTGGGAAAGCCTTCGCGCGGAACTGTATAGAGTCAAATGCGAGGGCTACGTTCATGTGGACAGCCCCGAGGCCCGGCTCGACGACCTGCTCGTCGAGGTGCGCTCTCGCGCATGCTTCTGGACGATTTTGATCTCGTACGCCCTTTCGACCGCGATAGCCGCGCTTTTGGGCGGGCTTTCAGACGGGCTTGGCGGCGCCCTTGCCGGCGCCTTTGCCGGCGTTCTCATCTTTGGCGCGTTAGCATCTTTCTTTGCCCTGGCTATCTTCCCAGAAATCGTCTGCAGCATCGTCGAGGCGCGGATCAAGTCAAAGGAACGCGGCGAACGGCGCAGAAGCGCCCCCCGCGCGGAAAGGCGCGAGGAAGCCTTCAGGTATCAAAGAGTCACGATGATGCACCAAGGCGGCATCGCCCCCCAAAGGCCGGCGGCGGCGGCGGCAAGGTAAAAAAGCCGGCGCGGACAGCCCGCGCCGGCGCGCGCCTATGTTACGGCGCGGTACCCACTTTATCGAAGTCGGTTTGCGCATTTAGCGTAATGGTGCCGCCAGAAAAAGTTACGTTGCTTTTCGACCTGTAAAGCGTCCCTGTCACGCCGTCAGACAACGCGGCCCAGACGATATATTCACCGGTTCCGTTCCAGCGCACATTGAAATCGCTAGACCGAGTATAAAGCGGCAGCGTCAAGGTGAAGGGACCTGAGCTTTGCATCTGATTAGGCGTGATGGAAGCGTCCGGGTCGTCATCCAGGTACCACGTGTCAAAGCCGGCGACAACGAATGGAGGAACGCTTCCATACAGTACCCACGAAAGAATACCTGAGATAGCCTGTTCCACCGTAGTGTCTGTGTCCGTAACAAAATAGAGGGATCCGTCCCCTCCCTCGATCAGTTGCGCCGGGGTAACGCCGGTTAGGACTAGGGTGTTCAGGCCGGAGCCCGGATCAGGCGGGGCCGGGGTTAGAGGCCCCGAATACACTTCAGCGAAGTCGCTTTGCGCATTCCGCGTAACGTCGCCGCCGGAAAAAGTTACATTGCTTTTCGACCGGTAAAGCGTCCCTGTCTCGCCGTCAGACAACGCGGCCCAGACGACATATTCACCGGTTCCATTCCAGCGCACATCGAAACCGCTAGACCGAGTATAAAGCGGCAACGTCAAGGTATAGGGGCCAGTTGCATTAACAGCCGGATCAGGCGTGATGGAAGCGTCCGTGTCAGTTTCCAGGTAGTCCGTGTCAAAGCCGGCAATGACGAAAGCAGGAGTCTGGCCCGTACTCATCCATGAGAGAATACCCTGCGTAACTTGTTCCATCGTAGTGTTTGGGGGCGTAACGAAATAAAGGGATCCGTCCCCTCCCGCGATCAGTTGCGCCGGGGTAACGCCGGTTATGACCAGGGTGTTCGGGTCCTGGCCGGGGCCGGGGCCCGGATTTGTGGAAGGATCCTCTTTGATCATGCCGGTCTGCGCGTTGAGCGAAACGACGTCGCCGGCGAAATTCACGCTGCCATTCGACCGGTAAACGGTGTAATCGGAAATGCTTTCGGCCAGAAAAGCCCAGACGATGTGATTACCCGTTCCGTTCCAGCGGGTCTTAAAGCCGCTGGCCGGAGTATACAAAGGCAGCGTCAGGGTATAGGGCGCTGCGTCCGAGATGGAAGCGGCCGCGTCGGTGGGCAGGTCATCCAGGTCAAACCCGGCGACCACGAAAGCCGGCGGCGTTGTATTTAAAAGAACATAGGCCGCCATCGCAGCAGTGATTTGCTCTAAGGTCGTGTCCGCGGTCGTAACGGCATAAATTGCCCTTAAAGAGCCTTCGGCGTATTGCGCCGCGCTAACGCCGGTTACGCTCAGGGTGCGGGGGCCTGGAGTTGGGCCTGGATTCACGCCTGAGTTCGCGCCGTCGCCGCAGCCGGCCAGAGTCAGGGCGAAAACCGCCGCGGCGATGCCGTAAATCCACCTTTTTCTTGTCATAAAAACCTCTTCGCGAGATCGCTCGCCCCTAGCGGCGGGCGATCACATTGATCGCTCGCCTATAGGCGATATCCCTCGACGAGGGAGTCTGCCGAAGCCCGCTCGCGCGGGTCCTGCATAAAAAATTGGGGAGGAATGCGCGCCGTAAGAGTGGAAAAAAAGTCCGCTAGACGGTTGACACGAAAGACGCCGGCCCCATAATGAGTTGCGCGGTTGCGCGGTTGCGCGGTTGCGCGGTTGCGCGGTTGCGCGGTTGCGCGGTTGCGCGGTTGCGCGGTTGCGCGGTTGCGCGGTTGCGCGGTTGCGCGGTTGCGCGGTTGCGCGGTT
>WRAL01000034.1 GCA_009780285.1 Treponema sp. | reverse complement strand
CGGATCGGTAAGGCCCAGAAGCGCGGCGCTGCGTTCGACGGCCGCGTCGATGCCCACCGAATCCAGCACTTTGAGCGCGGGAATGTTAAGCGACACGTTGAGCGCGCGGTGCATAAGGATAGGGCCGACCCATCTTCCGCCGTAATTCACCGGCACGTAGACGCCGCCGTCCTCGGTATGGAAAGCCACCGGCGCGTCGTGGATAAGGGTGCCGGCCGTTACCTGCCGGGCGTCGACCGCGGCGGAAAAGTACAGGGGCTTAAAGGAAGAGCCGGTCTGCACGATGGCCTGCGTGGCGCGAATGAACTGGTTGTTCTGGCTGAATTCCGAGCCGCCCACGAGCGCCGTTATCCGCCCGGTGTGATTTTCAAGCGTGACAAGCGCGCCCTCCACCGGATCGCCCCGGCGAATCATCCTTTGCACGGTGTCAAAGCCGCTTTCCGCCGACCATTCCGGGTCGAACCAGTTTCGATCCAGCCAGCGGAAGTTGGGGCTGTTTGCCCGCGCGAGTCCCTCGGCCATGTGCCGCTCGGCCGCTTCCTGATGGCGCATGTTCATCGTCGTGTGGACGGTCAGGCCGTCGCGGAAAATGTTGGACTGCTCCGGCAGCATGGCCTCAAGCTCGCGGCGAACGTGCTCGCTGAACCAAGGCGCCCGGTCCTCGCTGCGGAAATGGAAGAAGGCGCCCAGGGGCTGCCGCTCGAAGTCGAAATTTTCCCAATAGGAGTCGAAGGACGCGTCCACGTAGTCCCTGGAAGCCAGGCCGAACTCGATCATCCTCTCCAGAACATGCCTCTGCCGATCCATCGCTATGTCCGGGTTTCTGAAAGGATTGTTGTGGGTGGGGCTGGAAAGCTGCACGGCGAGCATGGCCGCCTCCGCCACGGTTACGTCCCTGGCGCTGTGGCCGAAAAAGTACCGGCTGGCCGCCTCAACCCCGAAAACGCCCGGCCCCATGACCATGTAGTTCATGTAGATTTCGAGGATTTCGTTCTTGCTGTAATGGCGCTCAAGCTGCAAGGCCCACCAAAGCTCGCGCGCCTTGCGCGAGAACGTGGCCTCCCTGCGATTCGTGAAGAAGGTTCCGGCCACCTGCTGGGTGATCGTCGAGCCGCCGCCGCGATTTACCCCTTGGATCTGCCCGACGATGGCGCGGCCTATGCCCCGCAGCGAAAACCCGCGATGGCTGAAAAAATCTATGTCCTCGCGGGCCAGCACCGCGTTTATAAGGTGCCTGGGAAGCTCGTCAAGGGGGACAAGCTCCCTGCGCTCCTCGCCGGCGAACACGGTTATAAGCTCCCCGTTGGTGTCGAACACCCTGGACGGCAAGGCCGGCGTGAAATCGAGGAAGTCCCCGCTTACATTTGAAGTTTCCGCTATGGCGAACCCAAGTCCGATGCCTATGACCGCCGCGAAAAGGGCCGTAAAAACAGCCAGAACAATAACGACGATTCTGAATCCCAAGGAAGCCCTTACGCGTTTTCCCATAGTCATATTCTATAAAATCAACTTGTAAAAGTCAAGTTACATGCGGGGCCGCGCGGCCTTTTGACCTTTGGCCTTTGATCTGGGGACCCCTCCGGCCAGCGGGCGCGCTGCCACGCTCGGTCATGGCGCTGCGCGAATGCCCTCTCGCGGCAGCGCGCCCGCTGGCCGGAGGGCATACGCGCTGGGGCTTTAGGAGGGAAAGGCCGCGCTTCTATAGGAAAAAGCTCTGTTCAAGGCGCTCCTGCGCCTTGAACAGAGCTTTTAGGTTGGCAGGGCCTTAATGCGTGGAGTTTTGCGAAGCAAAACTCCGGGGCGATAGGGCTGGTTTATTGGGGGATGCGAAGGTGTTCCTTTAATCCCTGCTGCAATATCTGGGAAAAAGGGGCATTGGCCTTTTCCGCTTGATGATTAAGCCAGGCGGGAATCGCCAGCGTCTTCCTGACAAAGCGGGTGTCGTTTCGCCGTCGATATTCATCCGTATCGGCGGCAACCATGCTCAGCGCTTGGTCGGCGGATTCGAGCAGTTTGGCGGCGTCCTCCATGCCGGACGCGGGGGGAATGGCCTCGCCTTTGTTTTCAGCGTCCCACAGCCACATTTCGATGGCATCCTGCGCCGAAAAAAGCGCGTCCGCCATGCATCCGCCGAATGTATGCAGGCCAGGCAAGTCAGGAACGCTTACAAGAACGGTCCCGTCTTCGATAGAAAAAATCGCCGGATAGGCATATTTCATAGCTCCTCCTCTGGCGGCCTACTTTAGCCAGGCCTTGATCCCCCCGCAATCAAGCGTGGGGTTTTGCGAAGCAAAACTCCGAGGCCAAAGCGTCGCGCTTTAACGCGGCGCTTTGGCCCCATCAAACCGAGTAAACCGTCTCGCCGGCGCAGAGGGTGCGAAGGACGCGGGCGGCGTGTATCTCGGCGGGATCGATGGCGAAAATGTCCTTGTCCAAAAGCGCGATGTCGGCGAAAAAGCCCGGCGCGATGCGCCCGAGGGAGGCCTCCCAAAAGGCGCTCTGCGCCGAGGCGAGCGAGTACGCGTCGAAGGCCCGATCCGCGCCGACCTTTTCGGCCGGAAGGAAGCCGCCGGGATGCGTGCCGGGATTTTCGGGGTCGCTTCGCAGCGCGGCCCAGGAAATGCAGCGCAGGGGATCGAGGCCGGTAACCGGCGCGTCGGTTCCAAAGCTTGTGGGAACGCCGCGCGAGATCATGCTGGCCCAGGCGTAGGAGCTTTGGGCAAGGCGCGGGTCGATCCGGCTTTCGACCACGCGAATGTCGTCCTCCAGAAAAATCGGCTGGACGAGCGCGAGGATTCCGGCGCGCGCCATGCGGTCCAGCAGATCCGGCCGGGTAAACTGGCAATGGATGATTCCATGGCGCAGGGGATTCTTTCCGTCGACAAGAACCCGCTCGAAGGCGCCGACGACGCTTTCTATGCAGGCGTCGCCTATCGCGTGGGCCAAAACCTGCGCGCCAGCCTGCGCGGCCTTTCGCGTAAAGCGGCCCAGCGCGGCCTCGTCTAAAAGCGGAAAGCCGCTCGCGCCGGGCATGTCAAGGTAGGGAAGGCTCATCCAGGCGGTGCGGCCGCCCAAGGTGCCGTCGACGAAGATCTTTATCGCGCCAAGCTGCAGAAAAGTTCCCCAGCGATCGTCGCGCCAAAGCGGCTTGGGAAAAGGGCCGTCGCGCAGGCGTTCGTCCAGGATTTCGTCGCTTAGGCTTATCCCGCACTGCATCGAAACGCGCAGGGGCGGACGGCCGGCGGCGCGTTCCTCCTCGCAAAGATCGAGGTAGGCGCCGGACACGTCGTTGAAGTCCGCGCCGTCTGAATCGTAGCTTCCGCAGGCGGCGATCCCCAGCACGCGGGCCTGCGCCGTGGCCTTCCGCGCGAAGCCGAGCAATTGCCCGCGGGTGTAGGCCGGCATCGCGGCAAGGATCATGACGGCGGCGTTTTCCCGCGCGACTCCCGTGGGCCTTCCGTTTTCGTCCTTTTCGAAGGCGCCGCCTTCAACGTCCGGCGCGCTCTGGCAAAGGCCGGCTCGCTCAAGCGCAAGGGAATTGCAGTAAATCGTGTGCCCGCAATTCCGGCTTAGGATTATCGGATGATCGCGCGAGATTTTGTCGATGTCCTGCCGACAAAGATCGCGCGCCGGGCCTTCGCTGAACTGGTCGGGATTTACGCCATAGCCCAGAACGTAGGCGCCGGCCGGCGGCCTTTCCTTCGCGATATGCCGTCGCGCCCTTTCGATTACCTCCTCGACGGATTTTGCCCCGGCGCATTCGACCGAGCCTGCGCGCCGGCCCAGCCACATAAAATGAAGGTGGCTGTCGAAAAAGGCCGGAATCGCCAGCGCGCCCTGCGCGTCGATTTTTTCCGCGCCGGCGGGCAGGGCGCGCAGGACGTCCCTCGTCGTTCCGGTCATCGCGACGCGGGCGCCGTCGATCAAAATGGCCTGGCGGTATTCGCCGGCTTTTATGCGGACGCGCGCGTTGTAAATCGCCTTCATCCGCTATTCCTGGAGCAATGCCTGCAAAGCCTGCTGAATCTGCTGGATCTGCTGCTGCGCCTGGGCAAGCTGCGCCCCCAGCGTCTGGTTTTCCCCGCGAAGAACGCTGATCTCGCCGTCGCGCGCGCCTATCGTCTGGTTCAAAAGCGCGTTCGTCGATTCAAGCGCGCGGACGTTCTGGCCCAGGCTTTCCGCCGCCTGGGTTTGGGCGCTTAGATTCCCTTGCAGCGCGCTTACCTGAGCGCCCAGCGCCGTGTTCTGGCTGCTGAGGGCGCTATTTTGACTGTTAAGCGCCGTGTTTTGATTGTTCAGGGTTGAATTTTGCGCGTTAAGCGCGGCGTTTTGGCTTTGAAGCGCGGCCAGAGAGGATTCAAGCTGGCCGATCTCGCTTCGGTACTGGCTGACGACGCGAGCCGCGTCCAAATCGCCGGCCACCAGCGCGTCCCTTGCCTGATCGAGATCCGCCTGAAGCCCGGCGATCCTGTCCTGCATGGATCCCAGCTCCGCCGAGGCGCGGGCGGAAAGCTCGCCATAGCCGGCGGCGAGAAGCGAGGCGCGATCCTCCCGGGCGCGCGCCAAAAGCAGCCGCAGGGCGGAAACGGCCTGCGCGTGAATCTCCCTTCGCGCCTGCATTCCTCGCAGAGCCTGCAAAGCCGGGCCGTCAAGAAAATCCTGCAAGGCGGCGATGGCGCTTTCGGCGCCGTCAAAATCCCCCTCGGCGATTTGGGCGTGGGCCAGGGCGATCATGCCGGAAATTTGCGCCTCCACGACGGCCGCGCGTTCCTGGTCGCGGGAAAGGGCCGCAAGCTCGGCGCGGGCCGCGTCCAGTTCGATGGCCCCGCGCTCGGAGGCAAGGGCGAAATCGCGCGCGCGCGCCTCCATCTGGGCCTGCAAAACCGCCTCGCGCAGGCGCGCGCTTTCGAGCATCGTCGCCCTTTCCTCGCGCGCCCCTTCAAGCTGGAGCCTGTAGGCTTCCCTTTCGGACAGCAGCCGTTCCTGCCTTACGTTCTGCGCCCCGGTTAGCGCGCCGGAGATCGCGGCAAGCTCGTCGAGCTGGGTTTCCACCTCCGAAAGCGAGGCGAGGATCTGGGCTATTTCCCTGTCCTTGCCGGCGAGAAGCGCGCCGGTTTCCGCCCGCAGTTCTTCTATTAAGGCGCGCTCCACTTCGTTAAAAACCCGCGCGCCTTCACGCGCGCTTGCGTCGGCGGCGTCTTGGAAGCGGTACAGCGCGAAAAGGCCGGCGCCCAGCGCGACAATGGCCAGAATGTTCACCATAGCCGGAAAGAACGCGCCGCTTTTTTTCGCCGCGATTTTCCGCGCGCCCTTCGCGCCCGAGGACAGCGCCTGTCGATTTTTTTCGGCGATTCCGTCTATCTGCGCAAGAATCTCGCGCTGTTCCTCAAGGGAAATTCCCGCGCCGGAGTCGATAAGCGCGTCCCTGTCATTCGTTGCCATGTTCAGATTATCGGGCCGCGCGGCCTTTTGATCTAGGGCCTTTGATCGGCGGCAACCATGGGTGGAGTTTTGCGAAGCAAAACTCCGAGGCCAAGTCGCCGCAGGCGACTTGGCCCGCCCTTGAGCGCTAAAGGCCGCTCTTCTCGGGGGGAATCAATTTTCGCAATTACCACGGAGTTTCACTGAGTAAAGAGGAGTTACACGGAGCAAATCCCCTTCTACAGCAAGCCGCGCGCGAATGCCGCTCTCCCTCCGTGTAACTCCGTGTCCTCCGTGTTTAATTTTCCGCAAATTGACTTCCCTGCCGCTCTTCTAATAGAAAAAACCATTGAGCGGGGCCTTCGCCCCGCTCAATGGTTTTAGGTTGTCGGGCTTTTATTTTCGGAAAAAAAGGACAGGCCGCCCAGAAGAGGGATCCCAGGGGCCTGTCCCGTGGCCCGGCAGTGATGAAAGCGATCGCCCCCAGCTTCTTAGCCAAGGGCGATCCGGGCTAGCCTACTACGGTTGTTGCCCGTCCCTGAAGCTCAGTGTGTCCTGGCTGTTAGCAAGGTTCGAAATCGGCGTAAAGACGCCGCCGACCAGATTGCCCCGCCGCGCCGCCGCGCCGTCAGAGATGCGCAGGGCCCGGAAGCTGTTGTTACCCGTGGCTATATTTGCCTGCCCCCCCCCGTTGGCGCCGTAAATGGTGCCGCTTATAAAGTTAAAGTTGCTGCCGGCGCCGGACACGCTAACCCCGCCGGCCGAGGACGGCATCGAGCTGACGCTGTTGCGTTCGATCGTGGCGCCGGAGCCGTTCATGACAAAGGTCCCGCCGCCCGTAACGGACACGCCGGCTGCCCCGCCGATCGCAGCGCCTATGTTGCCGTGGATAGAGCCGCCGGTCATGGTAAAGACGGAATCGGCTCCGTCTATCGCGACCGCGCCCCACATGCCTTGGTTATCGTAGATACTCCCGGCGGCCATGGTAAAGACACCGCCCAATACATTAACGGCGCCGGCGCTGCCATTTCCGCCGCTTGCCGCATCCCCATTTGCCCTGATGTAGCCGTTGTTCATCGTAAAGCGAGAGTCCGCGCCTGCAAGCAACACGGCGCCGCCGTTGCGCATGACTGAGATGCTGCCAGTGTTGGAATGGATTTCTGAGGTTACCGTGTTCATTACAAGGCTGCCGTTGTTAATATACACCGCCGAGGGGCCTGCCAGGTTGTTGGAGTTGTCCTGTATAATCGCGCGGGAATTCAGGGTGAGGCTTGATCCAACGCCGACGACGCTTACCGCGGCTCCCTGCGTGGTGTAACCAGCGGTAAACGTGGAGATCGTGTTGCCTTGAATCGTTGACAGGTCGTTCATGGTCATGCTTGCGCCGCCGGCAATATTAACCAGCCCTCTGTTGTTGCTGCGCGTTCCAATGAGGGTTATGTTTTCAAGGGTAAGACTCCTGTTCGCCCCGTTAAGGTTAAGGAGATGGCCCGAGCCCTGAAGCGTAATATCCCTTTGCTGGCCTGCGCTGATGATGTGCAGATGCGCATTGGCCGCCGTTATGGACTGCTGCGTGGAAACGGAGTTCTGATCCACCACCAGGGTGTAGGTGCCGGGATTGGCGTTGATGTGCGCAACCGCCGGCGGCAGGCTGTTCCCCGCGATGCCGCCAACCTGCGTTCCCGCCGCCGTTCCTGCCGGCAAGGACCACTGCGCGACAAGGGTGATGTTGGCGGTGATGGGCGTATTGGCAAAGTTGAAGTTCGCGCCCTGCCCCGCTATCCGCCAGCCGTCAAAAACCCAGACTCGGTTCTGCGCCGGCGTTCCGCGCCACAGCCCGACCGACAGCTCGCGCGCCCTTGTCGGGTTTGTCGGCTGGGTCGCCCTGCCGTTGTTGGCGATGCCCGTCTGCGGCGCCACCGCCGTGCCGCCGGCGGAGTTGAACGTTACGGTAAATGTCAGCACCTGGCTCCACTGCGCATGAAGCGTGAGGTTCGAGGTTATCGGCGTCGCCCAGTTGTGGGGCGCGCCGTCGGTCGCCTGAGTAAACCAGCCGGTAAAATTCCAGCCGCCGCGCATCGGGGGATTCGGCGCGTCCCTTGTGTCCCCGTTCAGTATGCCGGTGTACGCATTGACCTCGCTGCCGCCGTTCGATACGAACGTTATGCTGAGCGTCGGCAGCGTTTCCCACCTCGCCGTAAGCGTGATGCTCGCCGTTATCGGGCTGCTGAAATTGAAAGGCTCCGTCGCGGCCCCCAGGAACCAGCCTTCGAACCGGTGCCCAAGCCGCGTCGGCGCTGCCGGCTCGCTGACTACCGTTCCCGTTATAATGCCCGTAACGTTGTCCACCGCGCTGCCGCCGTCTGAGTTAAAGGTTACGTTCAGCAGGTCGCCGGTCCAGCGCGCCTGAAGAACGAGGTTGGCGGTTATCGGCGTGGTAAAAACGTAGGGCGTCAGATCGTCGTCCAGCGTGTACCAGTTCACGAAGTTCCAGCCGGCCCTTGTCGGGTTCGCGGGCTGTGCGACCGGAAGGCCGGAAGTTATGCGGGGAACCCCGTCAACCGGGCTGCCGCCGTTACTCAGGAAGGTTACCCTATAGACGGGGTTTTCGTTCCATCCGGCCCGGAGCGTTATGCTCCGCGTCATCCGCTCCGTCTCGAAGTTGAAGGGCGTCGCGCTGGGGACGTCGTTCGCTCCCACCAGGAACCAGCCTTCGAAGTGCCAGCTGGCCCTTGTCGGGGCCTCAGGCTCGACGACGCTCATTCCGTCCGACATATTCTCGATGGCATCGACCGGGCTGCCGCCGTTCGAATCGAAGGTTACCATCAGCCCGAGAATTACTTCCCACTGCGCCGTCAGAACGATGTTTCCCGTTATCGGCGTCGAAAAGTCAAAAGGCGTAACGTACCCGCTCTCGGTCCAGCCGACAAAATTGTGGCCCGGCATTGTCGGATCCGCCGGCTTCGCGACCGTCGCTCCGCTGGAGAGGTTCGTAACCGTGTTAACCAGGCTGCCGCCGTTGCTATCGAAGATTACCGAAAAAACCTCGGTCGACGACCACCGCGCCTGCAGCGTAAAGCTCGACTCCACTGTGGAGCCGAAATTGTACGCCACCGTCCCCACTGGAGGGAACCAGCCGACAAAGGTATCGGCGCCGCGCGTCGGCGGCGTCGGGGCGGAAATGATCGTTCCGTGCCCCACGCCCGTTATCGGCGCGACGGCGCTTCCGCCGTTTGAGTCGAAGGTTATGGTGTAGCCGCCGGATGCCGGAATCCACTTCGCCGTCAACGTGATGTCGGCGGTAATCGGCGTGCTTGCGAACGCGAAGGCCGTCGTCGCGCCCGGCGCGTACCAGCCATCGAAGTCGTAGTGCGCCTTGGTCGGCTGCGTCGGAACCGCGGCATACTTGCCGTTCTCCACCTGCGCCGACGCCGTCGCGGATCCGCCGTCCGAGTTGTAGGTTACGGTGTACATCGTTGGCGATACTGTCCCGCCAGTATCGTTGTTGCCATTGCCGCAAGCCGTCACCGTAAGAGCGATCGCCGCGGCCAGCGCGACGATCCCGAAAATAGAACCTGTGTTTTTCATGAAAAACACTCCTTTTGGTCGATTGCCCCGGTTCCTAGGCCGCGGGCAATCTTGAAAAATTGCCCGTCCCTACGAACGGGGATATGCGCAGGCGGAAAATTCCCGCCGCAATACCCGAAAAGAGAAAAAAATAAGAATACAAGACAAAAAATGGTTATATAGCGCTAGACAAAGAGTCGCATATCCGGTATACTTTAGTGCCGAGTGCCGAGTGCCGAGTGCCGAGTGCCGAGTGCCGAGTGCCGAGTGCCGAGTGCCGAGTGCCGAGTGCCGAGTGCCGAGTG